>CAJXZP010000006.1 GCA_913062955.1 uncultured Flavobacteriales bacterium
AAAACCTTGATCATAAATACGGGTTCTATTTTGGTCTATGTAATCGTCTATAGTCAAATCTAAACCGTAACCAATTCTAATAATAGCATCTATCGTATCATTTCTAGAATACACCGAATCATAGGCATTCAGGGTAAGCACATGTACATTTTTCACCCCTACCTTACTCCCGTCATGACCTCTTGGAATACAGCTTAAAGCAAATAATGAATTACCGAAATAAGAATAATCCGCCTGGTGATTTGAAGCAATGTAATCTACTTCAAACGCAACTCTATTCAAGTAGTTGTTCCATTGAACCGTATCAAACTCGAGTAAATCAATCCGTTCACCCGATGTTTCATTGGTGAGTTTTATGTTTGTTGTGGTTATCGAATTAATTTTAAAGTGTGGGGCTACGGGCTTACACCTGTCTCTAATACACGACATAAGGGTGAGTCCAATTACAAAGAACAGGGTGATTACTATTTTTTTCATGAATGGATTTTAATCTTTCGTTACCCGCTTAATATTTTATTACTCTCTATTTCCGAAGTGAAATTAATCGTTTATTCACTACTAGGTTTGCTAATTATTTGTTCCCAACTTCATCAAATATACCCATTCTTCCAAAAGAATTACAATAGAATGATTTTAGGACCACATTGCTTTTTAATTTCATACGGTACATTGCAACCAATGGCCATTACGATTATCTATGAGTAAGCGTTTTAAAAGCTAAAATACTAAAGCTCTTTTTTTTTAAAATCGCAAGGGCCTGCACTTTGGCAAGCCCTTGCTAAATTCTTAAAACCGCTCTATTCAGTGGTTACCGGGAAACCTCTATCTCGC
The DNA here is from genome assembly GCA_913062955.1 of uncultured Flavobacteriales bacterium. Taxonomy (GTDB): domain Bacteria; phylum Bacteroidota; class Bacteroidia; order Flavobacteriales_G; family Salibacteraceae; genus CAJXZP01. Next base: position 832 of record CAJXZP010000006.1, read on the forward strand.
ATCAAAGCCTCAATTTGTGCATCACGTCCTCTAAAAAGTCGGTATGCCTCCGCTGGATCCATAGAGTTTCTAGGTGCAAATAAATATTCCACCAATTTAGCGGCCATTTCTTCATCGTAAAAACCTTCTGGAGCTTCTGCAAAAGCTTCCGCAGCATCTGCGGTCAGAACATCTGCCCACATATAGCCATAGTATGCCGTGGCATATCCTTCCCCAGAGAACACATGACCAAAATGAGGTGTTCGATGACGCATCGGTAATTCCTTAGGCATTTTTAATTCAGCTAACGTTTCGCGTTCAAATTTGTCAATATCCATATTCGTAGGATCTGCCAAGTGAAGTTTCATATCCATTATGGCTGAGGCCAAATACTCCGTAGTAGAGAACCCTTGATTGAAAGTCGCTGCGTTTTTTATTTTGGCTACCAATTCAGCCGGAATAGGTTCGCCAGTTACATTATGAACCAAATAGGTATTTATCACCTCATCGGTAGATAACCAACGTTCGAGTAATTGCGATTGAAATTCGGTATAATCTCGAACGCCACTATTTAAAGTGGGGTATTTCACATTGGAAGAGAAAAAATGAAGTGCATGACCAAACTCATGAAAAAATGTAGTCGCATCGTCCCAAGAAACAAGTAAAGCTTCACCTGGAGCAGGTTTCACAAAATTTGAGTTATTGGTAGCCAATACGTTTTTCTTACCGTCAAAAGTAGTGTGACTTCTTAGCGTATTTGCCCAAGCACCCGATCGTTTACCTTCTCGCGCATACGGATCAAGATACCAAAGCCCAATGTTATCACCCGTGGTAAGATCCGTCACTTCCCACACCTTTACATCTTCTTGATATACCGGTACACTACCTTCTGGAACGGGAGTAAATTTGTAATTAAATAATCTACCCGCCACATATTGCATGGCCTCGGTTAGTTTATCTAATTGCAGGTATTGTTTCACCTCATCGGAATTTAGATCGTATTTTTCTTTTCGAACTTGCTCTGCGTAAAATCGGTAATCCCATGATTCAATGGTAATATTATCTCCATTTGTATTGGCCACCGCTTGCATGTCTTGCACTTCTTCGGCAACACGTGCAATAGCTGCAGGCCAAACGGCTTCCATCAAGGCTATGGCATTTTCCGGAGTTTTGGCCATTCTATCTTGTAAACGCCAATCGGCATAATTGCTATACCCTAAGGTCTCTGCTTTCTTTTTCCGTAAATTTAAGATTTTAGCAATTAATTTATTGTTGTCGTATTGGTCTCCATTATCCCCTCTTGAATAATAGTTGGTCCACACTTGTTTACGTAATTCTCTTTCGGTAGAATACGTCAAAAAAGGATCCATTGAAGATCGGGAATTGGTAATGGCATATTTTCCTTCTTCTCCTTTATCCGTTGCAATTCGGGCAGCCGATTTAATGAACCCATCCGATAACCCTCCTAATTGTTCTTCGGTTAAATAGGTGACATAGTTTTCTTCGTCATGCAATACATTGTTTGAAAATTGGGTATACAGACTGGATAACTCTTTGTTAATGGCTGCATAACTGGCTTTTTTCTCCGCGTTCAATTCCGCCCCATTCATGCTAAAACTGGTATACGTTAAATCTATTACGCGCTGTTGGTCGACAGGTAATGGATTTACTAACGAAGCCTCATACACCGCTTTTATGCGTTTAAATAACTTTTCGTTCTGCGTAATTTTAGATTCATGTTCTGAAAATAAGGGCGCCAATTCGGTTTGAATTTCTCTAAATTCTGGAGATGACATGTTACCACTTAATATACCATAATAACTAAATGCCCGTTCGAGTGCGGCACCCGATCGCTCCATTTCTACTATGGTATTTTCAAAAGTGGGTGCATCCGGATTAGTCGCAATCGCTTCGATTTCCTTCAATTTCATCTCCATACCTTGCAGCATCGCCCCTTTGACATCTGCTACCTTTAATTGATCAAATGCTGGGACTCCTCCATAGGGGCCTACCCAATCTTGTAATAATATATTTTCAACCATAGGTATTTTTTCTTTTTCTTCCGGGTTACAACTACCTAATGCTATCATCGCTATGAAAGGAAAGACCAATTGAGTTGCTTTTATTCTTTTTATCATCGTGCTAAAATAAATATTATGAATGAATAGTTTATCTCGGTAAACGGAAGCTTTTAGTAAGAACGACTATACCTAGGTTAATTGGCCGAGAACTTCCCAATCCCTTCCGTTTTTCTAAGCTGCTTCTCCTTTTGAAATGCGCAAATACTCCTCTACTCCATATTTTCTGAACTAAACGGCCAGCTTCTGATGCATTTTAAGATTAAATAAAATTTCTAAAATTACCTCGATCGATTATTACTTCCTTAGCATCGTATTCATTTACAAATGTCTTAGGTAATTTTATTTTTTTCTTTGCATTCCACTTAAATTCAAATCCAGTAATTAGACCCTCTTTTTCTTCCACCAAATCCACTTCCTGTTGCTGTTTAGTCCTCCAGAAATACATTTTGGTATACGGGTTTTTATAGTTATTCCTCTTTAGTCTTTCAGAAATCAGAAAGTTCTCCCACAAAGCACCGGTGTCTGATCTAAGGTCTAAAGAATTAAAATTTCCTAAAATCATATTTCTAACTCCATTGTCATAGAAATATATCTTTTTATTCTTCTTTATTTCATTTCTTAAGTTTCTACTAAAACTATCGAGTTTGAAAATAACATATCCTTTTTGAAGGATTTCAATATAATTGGAAATCGTGTTTTTATCGACTCCAACAATCTGAGCAAGTTCATTGTAATTAACTTCACTTCCAATCTGTAAGGCCAAAGCTTGTACAAGTTTTTCGAGACCTCTGGTTTCCTAATATTAGAATAGGCTAATATATCTCTGTATAAATAGCTATTTACTAACTGTTGTAAAATTTCTCTTTCCTCTCCTGGATGATTTAATACATCCGGATAAAAACCATATAACATTCTGTTTTCCACCTGTTGTTCTGAAACTAAGAATCCGTGATGGTTTTCATATTCTTCCCAACTAATTGGAAATAATTCATATTCCCATTTCCGACCCGTTAGCGGTTCACTTAGCTCTCTGGATAAGTCAAATGATGAGGAACCACTTACAAATAACTGAACATCTTTAAATTGATCCGTAATTATTTTTAGTGTTAATCCTATGCCTGGTATTCTTTGAGCTTCATCTATGAATATTGTTTTATTAGATCCGATGATACTTCTTAATTGCTCTGTGTTTGGACTGTTTAATAGACTTCTAACCGTTGGATCGTCTGCATCTAAAAACAGATGGTTTTTATCCTCAATTATTTTTTTGAATAAGGTCGTCTTTCCTACCTGTCTAGGTCCGATTAGGATAATAGCTTTACCTGATCCAATTTTCGTTTCTATGGTATTCAATAATGTTCGGCCGTACATATACTGGGATTTAATACAAATGTACACATCTATTCACTAATAGTTATGCTTTTAAGTGAATACACCCGGTGAAAAAACCATTTATATGCTACCTTATGCTAAGGTATTAAAACGATAAATAAATGATGCCTTTTAATCATTTATTTCGGATTGGCTTAACCATTGTACCTTGAGAGAATGATACTTCACTAACTCCTATCAATTTTCTAGGCTGCTTCTCCTCATGAAATTCTCAAATGCATCGACTCCGATTTTTCAGTATAACAAGGGACTACGCCAAACATTTTAATAAACTTCAGAATTCAAACCTACCTTTTGGACCTTCATTTACTATCACCAAAACCATCCAGTAGGGCCTTTACTCACTCAACACCTTAAAATAGGGTGTCATTTCATTTCCCTGCATAAGGAATATTGAAAAGTTTTGGTTCTTTTTATTCCTGCTTTTTCGGAAGGATTTCCTTCCCTTGTTTTGATTCGGCTACTTCTTTAATGATTTCGTTTCTGGTCCTTAAAAATTGCGTCATATAGTGGGTAAGAAACACCCCATTCACCCACTTCCCTATAAAACCGAAAGGGGAACAAAACTCAAAAAAATCGGTCATGGTAGTCACTCCATCTTGATATTCAAAAATGTGTTGATGCTTGAAACTCTTAAAAGCACCAGTGACCATTTCATCTACAAAATAGTGATGCTTTTCCATTTCCGTTATTTGTGTTTTCAAGGTTTGAAACACCCCTAAATGTTTGGCTCGCCAAGTCACGGTTTCGTTTAACTCCATTAATCCGTTTTTACGGCCGGAAACAATTGTTTCTTGTGTTTGGGTGGTTGATAATTGGTGCAGATCTACGCTTCGTGCTAAATCAAATACGATGTGCAAAGGGGCTTTTATGGAGGTATGTAGTGTTATGGTAGTCATTGGTTTTTATACCTAGTTTGTCAAAATACTAATTTATTAGATTGCTTGGACTTTAAGTCTCCCGGTAGCTATCGAGTCCTTTATTTTTTTTAATCTAGAAAAGGGAATTGTTGAATATAAAACTAGGCTTTGGTCTTACAATTAGTCAAAAGCCATTGGTACTATCATGGAAAACAGAAATCTCTTTTAAATCACATAAATGGTCTTATTCTTCTCTCCTTGTTTTTTAAAATATCCTAGCGTTATTCCTTTTTTTAAATCTCTACTTGCTGTGGCGGATGAAATGGCTTTAAACACATTCATGTATTCTTTTCTTGAAAAGCTTCCTGTTTTTTGATGGATAAAGTAATCTAGTCGCTCCACATCGGTCATTGTAGGGTTGGTATTAGAAATGAAATCAATTAATGATTCATTTATTACTGCGAGCATGTATTCAATAAAAATGGTAGATGATCCCGCATTATCGCTTCTGGCTAATGCTTGGTAATATTTTATTTGGGTTTGGTGGATGAGGGTTTCAAAAGGTAGAAACTCAAATAAAGGATATTCTTCTTTTAAAATCAAGGTTTGCCATAATCGCCCCATTCTGCCATTGCCATCTAAAAACGGATGGATAAACTCCATTTCGTAATGAAAAACACAACTTTTAATTAAACATAACTCATCTGTATATTGGAGATACGTGAATAAATTGTTCATTAATCCCGGAACATTTTCATAAGGTGGTGCTACATGCTTTACTTGAGTTCCTTTAACAATTCCTACACCTTGGGTTCTGAAGCTGCCTGCCCCATCTACCAGGCCTCGCATCAAAGTTTTATGAGCCTTCAAAAATGATTTTAAAGAATTGGGGGTATACCTATCCAATTCTTCATAGATAGAAATCGCATTTAGCACCTCATCTATATCTTTTTTAGGTCCCATAACTCTTTTATGTTCAATTAGAGCGGTAATATGTTCTTCGGTAAGGGTATTGCCTTCTATACTTAATGAGGAATGTATTGTTTTTATTTTGTTTTGCTTTCTTAATCGGGGAGATGGTACATCCAAATAGTTAGCACTTGCGCTCCCTAGCTTCTCAGATATTTGAGAAATTAGTTTTAAAATAGTAGTTGTTATTTCGTATGGCGGCCTCATGATAGAATCATATGATAGTATCAAAGATAATGAATTTGATTTTATGGGGAGACCTATCGGAAAGCGAAGGCTTATCGCTAAGACAGAAGCCAAGATTTTCGTAGCCATTTTGCTTTACCCTCCTATTTCAAAATAGGGTATATCGATTTTAGAATTAAAAATTGTAGGGTTACAGAACAAAGCTAAGCCTTAGCCAAAACCGGCTCATAAGGACTTTACACACTCAACACCTCAAAATACGGGGTCATTTCATTCCCCAGCGCATCGGTCACTTTCACTATTCTATTCTCTTGTTTTTAGTTCCTCTTTTGTTCCGATTAATTAAATTAGTTTTAATTGATTATATCTTTCTTCCATAACCTTCATGTAGGCCGTTTTCATATCCTGTGACAGGAATGATTTCGCTATCCAATCGGATGCATTTGAGTTATTTTTTATCATTCGAAAGAAGGCGGATCTGATTTGTTTAGGAGTCAGTCCCAAACTTTCTCCTAACTGTTCAAAATGTTCTCGTTTCAATTTCTTTTTCTTTCCCGCTAATGTCAACGCTAGCTCTTCCGAATCTTCCGGGAATACAATAGCCACATTTAAAAGGTCGTAGGCAGGAGCTAGTCCCCAGCCAGAATCATTCTGGATCATAGAGAAGTTCTTAAGGTGCATATCATTATTGCCGGTGAGAAATGAGAAAAGAGCTAAGTCAAAGAAATAGGTTTTATCTAACAGGGTATTGCGCGAATAACTGTTTAGCGCTTTTCCAACTTTCTCCATAGAACCTTTATACTTATCAAATGCCTCCGTAATTTGAAACATATCAATTATGTGAATCTTTTCTCCCATTTTAGTTCGATCCACTCGTTTGGTGATGTAACACAATTCTCCAGATAATAAACGGATCAAAGATGACGGTACGACATTAATTCCAAATACTTCGGCCATTCTCATTGTTACATGTTCATTCTCTGGCATCTCAGGAAATTTAGAAGATGGTGGTTTAAAAATGTATTGCCCACCTAAGGCGCCCACCACCGTCAATCGTGCATCTGAATTATCCTTGGTTTCTTTTACCAAGGTCAGGGATAGTTTGGGTTGAACACCAGGAACAGCAACGCTTCGCTCAATTACACTTTTTGCGAGCTCATCCATTTGATCCAGTGAATACGCTATTTCAGGAGCTATTGGCGTTCCAAAGAACTTCATGGAACATTGCTCGTGAAAGTCCAACTCCCCCCCTATTGGATTATAACAATATAAACATCTATTCTCCATCTTCTCCCTCTATGGCTTCCACACTCACTGCTCCAATACAATTTTGACAACAAGCTAATAATAATCCCATGCGGTCATTTTTATTGATCTTCCAGTTTTCTGAAGCAATATTTAATAACCACCCCTCTGGAATCAAACCTTCAAAAAAAGCAAAGAGTCGTTGATCGGTATATACTTGATCGGAAACTGGCATCGTGAAAGTGAGGAAGTCATTTGGATGATCTTTCACATATTGACCATCATACTTAAATACATATTCCCCCTCATTCGTTTCGGTAACAATACCCGCTAAATGATCTTTATACCACACCTTTCCCTGTCTCATTTATTCAATTCTTTACTATTAAATGGAACGAGTTCATGTCCAAACATTTGAAGAACCAGGTTCACCTTATCCATATTTAGGTTCGTTTTTCCTTGTTCAATTTTTCGGACTACCGTCAATGCAACTCCTGTGCGTTCTGCGAACTCTTCCTGAGTCAGGTTTACTTCCTTTCTCCGGTCTTTGACAAACTCTGATAATTGTTTCATTATATGCTTTTAAATATAAGTTCATCCAAATATACATAATTATATGTAATTCGATATAATGTAATAATCATATCTGATTCTATATGCTTTTAAGTATATTTAAGGAAATGAATGAATAAGGATGGAAGTTGCGAATCTCAAAGACTGGAACAAAAGAGCTAACAGCTAACAGCAGTCAGCCGACAGCTTGCGCAATAGCGCAACACTACTCACTCAACACCTCAAAATACTGTGTAATTTCATTCCCTAAAGTATCCGTCACTTTAATCACGTGTTTGCCTTTGGGGGTGACCAAGCCCATTTTGTGGGTGTGTTGGGTTACGCCTAGGTAGGTTTGGTCTAAATGCCAATATACTTTGGTGCCGGCTTGACGATGGGCGAGTTCAAAAACTACTTGTCCTTGCTTACCATCTAACTCGAGTGGGATATAAATTTTGTGGTGTTGTTTGGGGTAAATAAACTGCATCGGGTTTTCGGCATTCGAAATACAATCGGAACGGTAAGGTGGCAAACTCAGGTAGGTAGCCGATTTACGTTTGTAGTACCACTCTTGCACGGGAGGCAACACAAACCAACTTTTAGAAACCATGTTCGCTACCGATTCGCATGAGGCATGGACTTGGTATTTTTGGGAGGCATCTAAATGCACCCATTTGTGATTACTACAAGGCAATAAATCGTAATGCACATCGGGTACGGAAACCGTATCGGTATGCGGACAATAGGTATTAGCTATGCGCCCGCTTTCTTTACAGATAATTTCTTCTTTAAAGTATTCGTAGGGTTCCGGAAACACGGAGGTAGCCGGCAAAAATTGTAAAACATCGAATAATATGGGAGCCGCTGAATTGAGTCCGGTTAATCCCGCTCGGCCTTCACCATCGGCATTCCCTACCCAAACACCAATGGTGTATTCGGGAGTGGTTCCAATGGCCCAAGCGTCTTTATTTCCAAAACTGGTTCCGGTTTTCCATGCAATGGGATGGTTGGAGTTGAAGGATCGCCACCCTTCGTGCGAGATAGGTCGATTTACTTCTTGCAAGGTTTTTAAGGTGGTATACACCGCTCCCGGGTGCAGTTGCGCCTTGGGGTAATCCAATTTCTTGGGAGCTTTATCAAAATAAGGAGAAATGAATATTTGGTCATCTAATTCTTTAATATCTGCGGCATCCAGTACGGTACGCGACATACCGGCATACATACTGGTTATTTCTAATAAGGAACCTTCTGCCCCACCCAAAATAAGGGAGAGTCCGTAATGACTGGATGGGTATTTCAGGGTTCGGAATCCCTGATTTTCGAGTTCATGATAAAACCGATCTACGCCATGATTTTTTAATTGACGTACAAATGGAATGTTTAACGAACGGGTTAATGCTTCGTTGATCGGCACGGCTCCATCAAATTCTTCGTAATAATTTTGAGGTGCATACCCCGAAAAATACGTAGGGATATCTGCCACTAACATAGATGGATACAACTCCCCTTGACTGAGCATATAGGTATATAAAAATGGTTTGAGCACACTTCCTGTACTCCGCACCGCTTTGATTACATCTACCTGATTGTTATGATCCTTGGCGTTGGTAGCATTGCCTACATATCCAATAATATTTCCTGTTTTGGTTTCTATAATAAGGGCTGCTGCATTGTGTATATTATTGTAGGTGTATTGCTGCACATACTTATTAATGAGTAGCTGCGTAGATTTTTGTAATCCGTACTGAATATGGGAAGATACCCGCTCACCGGGATACATTTGTGCCGCTCTATCCATCAAGTGATTGGCATACTTGGGCAAAGGCAATGGCGCACCAGGCAGCATTTCCAATTTAGATAACGCACAGGTACTGGAATCAATGATATCATGGGCCAATAGTTGATCTAATAAACGGTTCCGTTTGTTTTTAAATACGGAGCTATTCCTACCCGGATAAATAACAGATGGTGCATTGGGCAGCACCGCCAGAGCGGCATGTTCGGCCCACGATAAGTCTTTGGGTTGACGGGCATAATAACGCCATGCAGCGGCTTCATAGCCCACTACATTGCCTCCAAATGGCGCATGACTCATATATAAGTTTAAGATTTCATCTTTACTGTAATTAATTTCAAAATGGATAGCTATGGCCAATTCCAGTAATTTTTGACTCACGGTTCGTTTCTTATTTTTAAACCATAATCGCGCCAGTTGCATGGTGAGGGTACTTCCGCCTTGCTTGATGCGTTTGGCTTTAATATTAACCACCATGGCTCGGCCTATGGATACGGGATTGATTCCTAAATGCTGCTCAAAATATTGGTCTTCAAACTGAATAATGCACTGTTTGGCCGCTTGGGGTAAGGATTCTAGTTCTGGGAATCGCCATTGCTCATCGGTCGCTATTCGAGCGCCTAATAAATGTTGGTTGACATCCAGTAATACGCTACTGGTTGGATCATCAAATGTAGGGTTTGGGAGTATGAATCGGGAAATGCCGTATAAGGCAAGGATGGTCCATAGGATTCTTCTGATCCATGGGTTCCATGATTTTGGTTTTACTATTATTGATTTTTGTAACCTTATTTTCATTCTTTACCTTATCGCTTTTTTCATTTTTTGAATTCATCCCTACCTTGATTCATTTAAAACTTCCAGGAAGGTTTTAAAAAAAAACGAAACAAAAAAAGTGGAGTTGAAAGGTGTATATTCTAATCACTCCCGTGATAGCTTTTAAATTCCCTTTGGCAATTTTTCAAGCGACCGTGGTTCCTTTCGCTTTCCATGCTTTTTCGTTAGCACGAGCGCAATCGTAAGATTCGAACCACTGTATTTATCAAAAAGATCGGTACTAGCAACCTAATTATTTCTAGTACCGATCGCTTCTACAGAATGAAAAAAAATTGCAGATTTTCTATAAAACTGCCACTCTCCCCCACTTATTTTGTAGCCTTTTATTTATTCGCATTTATATACCTGTACCCGGTTTAACCACTTTTACCCATTGGCCTTGGGTTACGGCTATTACCTGACCGTCATACATGGCTTCGGCTTTGACTCCTGGTAAATAAAACTCCCCCAAATAGGCAGCATTCAATACTACGGTAAACGTTTTTTCACATTGACACTTAGCATAACTTGAATAAGCTGTTAAATCAAAATAAGTCAATACCCTATCATCTCGAATATCTTGATAATCTGGCACATCTTGCTCATGCATATTAGGCCCGTCACTCATGCGTGAGTTATGGATTTCCCAACCCGATGGAAATATTTGAGTTAACGCCATATTGCGTAAATACTCTCTCGAATTGGGGTTCATTACCGTTACCGTAGCCATAAAATCGGTGCCTTGTTCCAAGTGAGACACATCCATATCGTTGCCTTGCAAATCGGAATACACCACCGAAACGGACAAATTGTTTTCTGCCACTTTTTCTTCGCCATATTTAGGTGTTCCGGTCGTTATCATCCGTGCATACATCAACCCTTTTCCTTTGTTTTCGAGTGTGAAGTCCCCCTTCTTTTTAGTCAAATCTTTCACCTTGATTTGTTTCAATGGCATCAAGGTAGTTAAATCGTCTTTTTGTTTATTATTTATCACATAGCTATAAATCATTTCATTAGACACGCCTTTGTTGCCTCCAAATTTAACCATGGTTAACAAGGCATAAGCAGTCGTTTGCGTACTCATCCATTGGTTAGAAGTGAGCTGCGAAGAAATGCTTTTCATCAAACTCATTCCTTCGTTACGTTTACCCATAATGATCATAGCTTCTAGAATCATGGCTTCATCCCGAGTTTTAGATCCATACGAATAATAGTAATACCCACTATTCGTGGCATCTCCACCTGAATGCGTACTTAGGCCTTGAACCAACTCTTCGGCAATTCCCGTTTGACCTGCCAAATAATACGCAGCAGCTAATCGCCACAGCCCTACCTCGGTTAGAATGTTATTCGCTTTTAAACGATTCATACTTCCTAAATCCGGTTGATTGGCCAATGCCAGTGTAAACAAACGATAGGCTTGCGCCATATCTAAATAACCATGACGATTTTGATGATCATGCGTAAACCTACGTGCTGCTCCCTTTTGGTAGTTTAACCAGTTGTTCTTAACCGATGGATTTACATCAAATCCTTTCTTCTCAGCTTCCAACATAAAATGACCAATGTACGAAGTCACCCAATCGCTAGACCTGGTATGACTTGGCCAAAACCGAAACCCACCATCCGAATGTTGAAACGATCGCAGTTTGTCTAATGCAACATTTACGTTTAAGGCTGCACGTTCAAATATGGGCTTATCTTCTTCCATCACATTTTCCAAATACAGTTGAGGAAACGCTCTAGACGTGGTTTGCTCGGCACATCCATGTGGATAATCAATGAGGTATTTCAATCTACGATCAAAGGCAATAGGTGCCATTCGAGACAATTCTAAGGTCGCTTCATTGGTTCCTTTTACTCCGAATAGAATAATAGAATCGCTCCATATTTTACCTGCATCTACTACCATTTCTTTGAAACGAGACACCGGACTATTGGCGTTTCGTACGGCCAATTCAATTTCGTAGGTAGATCGTTCGCCATGCCCCGTAACAATAACTTGCACAGTGGCTTTACCTATGCCATCTACTACCTCCAACTCAAAGTTGATGACTTGATCATCGGGTTTATCAAAGTAAATGGTCTTGGATTTTTCGTACCCCGACTTGAACATTTTATTGGCTTTCACCTCAATTTTCACCTTCTTAATTTTTTTATCCATAGCAAAAACCGTCACAGGTAACTTCACCTTTTCGCTCGGACCTAACACGCGTGGCAAGGTAGCCAGTACCATTAATGGTTTCTTTACCGGAACGGCTTTCTCGGCATTTCCATAGGCAGCATCTTGCCCCGCAACCACCATCACACGTACCGAACCAATGTAATTTGGAATATCAATTTCATGGGTGTTTTTATCGTTAGCGGCCAAAGTAAACGGACCTATGTATCTTACCATGGCTTTGAAACGATTCACTTTATCTTTTGATTTCCCATTTTTACCTTCATCCCCACCGATACTGATCACTCGTTCCAGTTCACCACTATAAGCTCCAATGACATCATCGTAAAAATCCCAGGTTTTTACCCCCAATGCTTCTTTGGCATAAAATACAGGATGTGGATCTGGGGTACGGAAACGCGTTAAATCTAACAAACCTTCATCTACCACCGCAAGGGTATAGGTAGTGGCACGTCCGTCTCTTTCCGATACCGTGATTTTGGTTTTCGTTTCAGGTGCTAATTCTTCCGCCATTTCAATAACAGGATGCACATGAGTAGCTGGATTCGTTACATTAATGGGCACTACGCCATACATACGCATCGGTAAACTGTTTTCATGATCATGTTCTTGAATCAACATCACATGTACAAAAGCATTGGGAGCCATTTCTGGCGTTATTTCCACCTCATGTACCCAATTCTCTTCCGAAGTCTTTACCCACTCAGCAGAAAGTATTTTAGAACCATTTTCCACCGTTACTAAAGCACGACCATTCCCGTTGGATGGGATGGCTACTTTGGCTGTTTGACCAATTTCATAATCGGACGTATCGGTATCAAATGTCAATACATTGGCACCATCTGGAATACTCGATGCAGAACGTGCTCGCCATGAAGGCCAATCAATGTACATATCGTGGGTAGCACTGTGCATACTTTCTTTATCGATGACTCTAATCATGTAACGGCCCCAATCTGGATACTTGATTTCGAACGGAACCCTTGCTTTACCATTGATGGTGGATACTTTGGTGGTATAGGTCATACGTTCGTAATTGCTCCCCATGTAATGGCCGTAATTTCTAGATGAAGCATCCCACCACCAACGCCACTCGGTTTTAAAAATTTGTACTTCCAAATCCTTCACATCGGCTAGGCTTCCATCTTCGTTAACGGTTACCACTTCAAAGTAATTTACAGTATCGGTTGAGAATGTACGGTGACGGGTATCGTCTGGTAACTTCACTCCCACATACCGTTTAAATGGCGAATAAATGGTTGAAAAACGATCTACACTGAAATCGCCACTTGGCTCAAAAACACGGATATTGAAAAACGCTTTTAGTTTACCTGGGGAGGTATCTCCCAGTTTTAAGTTTACCGGAACATCGGCATGTCCTTCGCTGTTAATGGATCCGTCAAACATGATTTGTTCATCGGCATTATATGATTTGGTGTAATCTAAAAACGAATACTTTTCGAACCCTTTGAATTTGGTACTCGAAGGCGCTAAAGTCACCATAATTTTAGCATTCATATTTTTGGCTGTAGCCCCATGCAACCAAGTCACATCCAAACTGGCATTTTGGTCTTCCATATCCGAAGGGATTTCGTCTACACCCAAATCAAACTTGACTTTTAATCGGTTGGGTTTTACGGTTTCAATCCGTAAACTTTTAGTGAAAGTAGCGTTCCCTACCTTTACTTTAGCCCGCCAATTACCTGTAATATCTTCCGAACTAGTTGGAATCGTAAATCGGTACAATCCCTTTAGGGATTTTGTACTTACTAATTTGGTTTTTAATTGATTTTTCGGATCAAACAACTCCAGTTTCACGGGGTGATCTGCCGGTAATTTGTTCATATTATCCTCTAACATAAAGGATAAAAACAACGTATCTCCTGGTCGCCAAACTCCTCTTTCCCCATATAGGAATCCTTTTAATCCGTCTTGTACCACAGCCCCCCGCACATTGAAATGACTGGTAGACAAAGCATTTCCATCTTGTACTTTCAAATAGCCTTTTTCATTCCCATGCGATGCCACTACCAAGAACGGTTTAGCCGAAGCTTCAATCAGAATATTTCCATCACTCCCGGTTGATCCTTGCCCTACCAATTGATTTTGGAAATCGTACAATTTCACGTCCACGCCCGTCAAGGGCATAGCCGTCCGTAAATCACTGACAGCCACCAACATTTTTTTATCCTTACCCGATTTAGCAATCACCCCAATATTACTAGCTAGAATATTAGTCGTGATCGATTTTCCATACACGTAATACGATGGGTGACACGGATTTTCACGTTCTTTCCAATCATAATCGTAATCATAGTAATAATCATCTTCGTAATAATCCCAACCTTCGTAGGCATTAAAACTCTCGTCTTCCCAACTTTCGGAAAGGTTATCTTCAAACTCTTCTTCTACCGAAACACCACTATCATCACATGGGTAGGTAGAATAGTTTTTTTTGATATTCAAAGTAATTCGGTACATGGCTCCAGGTTCGGTTTCAACGAGTTTAGAGATATCAATGTAATGACTGTTCCATCCGCCACGTGTGGTATTCTCGGTTAACAGATTTATTTTCTTTTTGTAAATCATTTTCCCCACCCGTGTGAGTTGGTAACTGCCATTAAAATCGTTGGCTTGCAAAAACTGGTGCATGTTATTTTCGTAAATTTTCACGATTTCGATTTGCACCGCATTTACATTCACTGCTTGAAAAGGGAACACCAAACCTTTCGTACTTGGTAGAATCACCCCTGTATGATTGAATGAAACCTGTGGTTTGGTTTCAATAAAGTTCATCTCAATTTTTTCTGATTTAGTCAATTTACTCGATATGGTATTCAGTAAAGTTTCTTCAATCAATAAGGTATGAACCCCATGTAAACGTGACTTTGGATAGATGGTTACAATGTTATTGGCCACCACAAACCGCAGATTATCATAATCGGCAAAACGAATTAATCCTCGCAGTTGTTGTTTGTCTTTTAAGGCATCCGAAAAATGCAATACCACCATTTGTTCGGGTTCTTGATGCAGTTTAGTGGACATTAATTTAAAATCGCCTAAAGAAGGGATTTCCATTTCTTCCTTCCCCTCGGTTTCAATATCAAATTCCTTTCCGCTATATTCTAATAATACCGTCTGCGCTTCATCTTTTCGTTCTAAAGAATCCACTACAAACTCATGTAAAGTCCCCACGGAATTATGCACCCATGTAGCCTTCAGTTTTTGTCCACCTATACTGATTAATAGTAATTGCTCCGCTTCCTCCGAATCCAAATAATCTGCGGTTGAAATCCTACCTGTAAAACGATTCCAAATCAAATCTTTGGGATTGTACGGGGTGATTCCCTCGGTTTCTACATGAAACGACTGGGTAATGGTTCTGATCTTAAACACAAAGATTTCAAATTCTTCTGGCACTTTTAACAGGTCCTCCAAATCAAAAACCACTTCATAATCAGTCCCTGATTTTAACGGTTCTTCTGGTCTAAATTCGATGGTTCGATTATCCAACCAATAGGCTTCTCCATCTAAACTGGGTGAAAAATCAAATAGATCTAGATCTATGGCTTCATTTGGGGAAGTAAACTGCTTACTTTTTTCAGCCAGTTTAATATGGATGCGACTATTCTTCGAAATAATTCCAGAAGTAAAACCAGAAATATATTGCGTAAAACCGGGGTTAATTTTATTTTCCTCTGGGGTAGAGTCGGAACAACTTTGCACTAAAAAAAGCACCAACAGCAGGAGTAGAAATCTAAATTTCATGGGAATGGAGTTTG
The DNA here is from genome assembly GCA_913062955.1 of uncultured Flavobacteriales bacterium. GTDB lineage: Bacteria > Bacteroidota > Bacteroidia > Flavobacteriales_G > Salibacteraceae > CAJXZP01. The sequence goes on from CAJXZP010000006.1 coordinate 16,671, forward strand.
TTTAAATTGATTATTAGAGAGTAACAAAGTAGGTAATTTGTCCCCTCGGATAATACATGATGAAATAAATGTTTTAACGAGTTTTTAACGTTTGATTTCCAGCCTTATTGGGTGGATGAAATGGATTTTAACCTTTTTTTAGAGTTTTATTTAATTAACAGCATGCGAAGACTTTAGGTTTTGGGATTAAGTGGAAGATAATGACTCTGACAATGACTTTGACAATGACCATGACTTAGGCAAAAAAGCATTTCGTAAATGTTATACAGTACTCCTCTTTTGAAATGAGCAAAGCCTCCCTTTGAGGCTGCATAGGCAAGTTAGGTATCGTTGGATTCAACGAGTCCTACACTGCGTTTTTTAATTCAGGCCAGAGGCCTGGTTAAATCAGACGTAGCGTGGACGCCACGGCTAACCCAATTATTAATATCCATTTTCAATTCTACCAGTAAAACCTAATCAGAGTATTCTTACCCGTATTAATGACAGGTACTAGAAACATCCAACTCCACTCTTACGATTTCATTTTCTTTACTCACAAAAAGTGATAGGATGGGATGGCGGTACAAAAACCCCTTAGGGTGTGAGTCGTTATAGTCTAACCTTTCCAACAGTATTGCACCATAAAAGTCATCCGAATTTAAATCGAAAGATTGTGATTGGTGGGTATTAAAATTTTGTATTTCAACATACGGATCATAATTCACGGTATCTCTATACAAACTAAAAAACATGCTATTCAAGGTATCGAATAAAATTTGTCCACCTTGCATCACTAAATCCGTATCATTTAATGGAACCAGTATATTTCCAAAGCACCAAGAACCACACCCAGAAGTAAGGCCAATGTATCGGTCATTGCTCCAATTGGGGGCCCATACCGAAGGAATATACCTTAAGTTACAATCTAAAGTATAGGGATCTGGTAATTCTCTAATCACCCCTAAATGGATATACTGGATTTTTACAACGCTATCGTGTGCTACATAGATTACCTGACTTTCTCCAATGGTAACGGTATCGGATATGTAATCCAGAAGTTTGCATTGCGCCTGTAAAAGAAGACCCGAACTAAGAAATAAAAAGGATAGAACTAATCGCATAATAGTGAATATGGTCAGAACGGTAAAGCCGTCTTTTATTGCTTAAAAGTCATAAACATATAGAAGGTTGATTCCCCTTACCAACCCTTTTCATAGGCCAATCGAATGGCTTTACTTTCTAAGGTAATAACCCCACAATACACATATCCACGATTTTTAATCAGTTTTTGCATTCCTAAATTATCGGGATGGGTATCAATTTTCAGATTACTAATTCCTTGGGCCATTAATTGATTTTCAAAGTGATCGAAGGTGAATTTAGCCAAGCCAGAACTCCGAAAATTGTTACTTACTGCTAAGCGGTGAATCACTCCGTAGGGTTCTTCTTTGGGAATAATCCAAGAACCATCCATGTTCGTGTACGTTGGTTCAGGTCGAATGGTAAACATCACCGTACCCATAACGGTATTTTCATCATTGGTAATCACGTAACATTCTTGGTTGGCTATATCGTTCTCAAATAAGGAGACATCCGGATAACCGTCTTGCCATTGATCAATATTTAAGGAAGCCAAGTAAGCTTGTGCATCTTTAACAATAGCCATTATGGCAGGAATATGCGTGGAATTGGCGTGTTGGATTTTCATTAAATAGCGACCTTTATCGATTGTTGCGTACAAATAAAGTGAACAATTTAGGATTTCACTTCGGATTTGGATATTTATTCGATTAAAAACAATCCTTCAAAAAAAGACTCTTACTCTACTTGGTAAATTTCAGGGCTAAATACCGGCTTCATTTTGGCTTCGGTTTATCTCAATTCACATAACACCTCTGGTTAGGAATAATATTCATAAAAAAAACTGTAAAACCAAATTCGAGGAAACTAGTTAATAGTATACCCCTATTTATCCTGCTCCTTTTTTTTTATGGCAATCATTCCTTTAAATAATAAACCTAACAAGGTTCCGAAGCCCAGTGTACTAATTATGGATGCCGAAATTTTCCAATTTTCGCCTGATTCCATGGACTTGAAAAATATAAGAAATGCGAGGGTGGTTAATACAAAAATCCCCGTCCATATGACTCTGACTTTTGATAATTCATTTAGAATTGGTTTTTTATAGGTGACTTTTTTGAGTTCATTTTTTTGAGTTTTAGGGAAAAGGTTACTCTTCTTTACCCGAAAAATTAAGATAATTATTTAGGATTCTGTTACGAATCACCAGAATCATTCTGAGTATAAAAAGCTCCCCTAGGAAGGTTCCGTAAAAGTGGGTTCCAAACGGGCATAAATCACATGAATGAACTTATCGGTATGGGTTAAATTAGCAGTCGCTATTCGTAAAAAAAAATACACGTTTTGATGTCTTAAAAAATGTATTTTACGGTTATCCATCCCGATTAAATCTCGACCATAATTCCGGCTATCATCTACAATAGAATCGGTTACCGTATTCCTGATTCTATAATGTGTACCTTCATCCGTATCCATTACCTCCAATTCAAATGGACCTATAAATCGTCCCTTTTTTTTCCAGTTCTCCCCCATCCGTTTATTCCATCGTACATAGGCGTAATTTTTAGCGGATGAAATTTCATCCGATGCCGTAGCGAAAGCATTAAACAAACCACTTTCTTGGAGTTTCCAAGATTCAATAGTCCCCAAACTATGGCTATCCGAATTAATAATACGTAATCCTGTTTTACTTATTTGACCGTTTAAATTAGAAAATATCAAATACCTATGATGCCCTATTGATTTTACAAAAGAGGTGTCTCCGTTTTTAAAAGTCACTTTGGGTTTAACCAGTAATCCGCTTGCATTTAAGGCAACCCAATTATTATCATTAATTTCAATTTTCGGGGTAAAATCCGTATCGTTTGTCATCACCTCCTGCCGAAATAAAATAATGATGACCCCCACCACTTCCAATATTAAAGCGATAAAAATTCGTTTACGGTAATATTCCGGTATTTTAATCCACCCTGGAATACCCGCAATTCCAATCACTGATGTGGCAAAGAAAATGACTAAAAACCCGTACTTTAAAATTCCAATAAACATGATTTACAAGTATCTAATAAGGGAAAGCTCCAATGAAAAAAAAGCCCCCAATGTATCCGTCAAACGTAGGAGCCAACTGGGAACTATTAAAGGTGAAAACTACCTATTCAAATCACTTGCGGATAATACCTGTTGACCGGAAGTAATGGTAAAAAAAAAGTGGATATAAAGGGCCCATGCATTGTCATCTTTATTGAAATGATCCTAATTGATCCAGCACATGTAGTAACAAATCACAAAAATATATTTGAAGCAATCAGCCGTATCAATTCCCCATATTCATAGGGAATCTGCGTACTGGTTTGATGTATAACTTACGAGAGGGTGTATCTAATTTAAATTCTATTTCTAGGGCAAACGGGTAACCTCCTATTAGTTACTAAACAACAACCTTTGAACTTCAAAATGAAATTGAGCTCTTGCAAGAAGTTCTTTTAACTCCCTTATTTCATATTTATCAAAAGCAAAAAACGTGGTACTATTAGCGATCCTAAAAATGTAATTCTTTTTCTGAAAAGTGGTAGGATGCAGCTTCTTGGGCTTCACATTTTGAAAGAACAAATTTACCTGTTCAAACTCCATGGTATTGGAAATAACAATCAAAGCATTTTTAAAAGCCAGTTCATATTGGTCGCCTAAGGGGCAAAATGAAATGAGACCGTTGGTAGATTCTGAAATAATTTCATGAGTGTGAGTATGCATGATCTGTGCGTTTTATGGGCCAAAAGGACCTCGTGTTTACACCTCAAAAGAACAGTTCCCAAACAGACCATACAATACCGAATAGTGGGTATTTAGAATGATTCTAAATAACAGATATTCCTTCTACCCATATCTATCACCATCTAAACCAATAAATCAGATCACCCGAGCGCCAGTATTATTCTTAATCACTACCCGTTCTATGGGTTAACTGTGCAATGGAAATGCAATGAACAAATACAGCTGAAGGCATTAAGAATGCTGGCACCAATACATACGGGTATTGCAAAAAATCTCCTGAAAAAGGTTCTATATCACCATATATCTCCGGGAGATATATGGTAGTTTGAAACACGATCAAAATGGATAAAATCACCAATAAACCTAAATAATTCCATGCCAAAACCAACTTTCTATGGGATTCAATTTTTTGAAAGATGCCTAACCCAATCAGCAAAACTGAAAAAGCATAAACCATATCGTAATTATAGCCTTCAATAGTCACATTTGGATGTAAAGTTCCTTGCGCTACGGTATATACAAAAATGATTTCAATCAGAATCCTGAACGTTTGATAGAAGAACAATCCTTGAACAGGAATATTTTGAAGCCAGGAGCTTTTTCTATTTCTATACGCAAATACACCCGAAAAAATAAATAAGGGGACAATGGTGGCCAAAAAGAATTTAGGTGGAAAACTTAGATCCAACATATAATCGAACAAAGCCAATACATAAACGTACAAATGCCAAAGTACCATTGCCCCCACGAGTACTATTTTTTTGTTCCGTTTCTTTTTGGAATCGGTAAACGAAATGTTTATGGTTTTAAACCCTCCATATATTAGTAGTAGAGTCATAAGTAGGGATAATCCGATATAAGCCAATTTTAAAGCCATGATTTTAAGAAATTAGTTTGGTATGAATCAGGTCAAGAGCCTGGCTACCATCCTCGTTTAACCTATTTTTTATTTCGTCCATGGCCTTCTGCCATTCGGGGATAGCGTTGTTTACAAATAACTTTCCTTCTGGAGTCATCTCCATCACCGGGAAATGGGCACGGGAAATAAACCCACGTTCTAGGAGTCGCTTTAAATTTCGATGGAGAGAAGATTTCTCTAACTTAGTAATATCCGTAATTTGTTTTTGATTTAACCCTCCCATTTTACTTAGCACAAACAAAATACTTAACTGACTGTCTGTAATATGAAAGGGATTGAGATATTTCCTGAACACATTGGCGGTGATGCGGTTAATACGCATCATCTTACCCGAAATACATGTTGAGGGATCAAAACCTACCAAATTGCTGAATTCCATACCTCAAAAATAACAATAAGTTGTATATACAACTCGTGTTAGGATAAATAGTTTTGAGACCTTATTCAGGATTGGACAAGTGCTCCATATTCAACTTGCAAATAGCACCCCGCTCACCAAATACGAATAGAACTGAGGTACACCCAAGCCACAAACAGGACCTGCAACGGCACCCGAAACCACAAGTACTGCATTCCCATTCCGGTATAGGAAGCATTTTGATAATCCAAATGATCCATAGCTGCTTTTATATTGGCCGGAAGCATCAAAACAAAAAACACGAGGAGTAACCATCCCGTAAGTAGTCTAAATTGTGGAATGTGTAAACCAATAGCTGCGGCTATTTCCAATAGTGCAGTGAGATACACCCACTCTTTTTTGAACGGAAGAAAATCCGGAACCATGAGCGCCATTCCATCGGTAAAAATAAAATGACCAAGAGCGGTAAAGACCAACATGACCGACATCCCTATACGAGCAGAAAGTAAAAAATTATTGGATCCCGTTATGAATTTAAGAATCAGAAAGGAGAGTAGCGAAATACTAATTAAAACGAGTAATGGTTTCATCTTTTTTATGCAAAAGTGAATCAACAGCTCGGTAAAAAAAATGAAGATATGTTAAGAAATTGCCTTCCGTATTCTACTCAATGATTGGGGCGTTATTCCAATATAGGACGCAATGTATTTTAAGGGAATCTCTTTTATTAAGTTAGGCCGTTCGGTAAATAGATTCAGATACCGTTGTTCAGAGGTCTCATTCAAGAGTGACTGCTCACGCTTGGCTTTCATAATAAATAAATTTTCGGCAGTGAGCCGTCCAATTTCTTGTCCGATCTTTGTTTTCAGGTAAATATCTTGCAAATCCGCATGAGTCAAACTCCATAATACCGTGGCACTTAAAGTTTCAATTTGGTAGGTACTCGGTTGGCGAGTCACAAAGGAATCGTAGGCAGAAGTGAATTGCGTTTCAAAGCAAAAACCAAAGGTTAAATCATACTCTTCTTTGGGTATAAAATACCGAACCGAACCTTTTTCAATAAAGGAAAGTGAATTTTCTACATCCCCCATATTCAATAGTGTGGTTCTCTTCTTATGCTCGGTTCGCTTTAATTTGGAAGAAAACACCCTCCAATCGGCCTCGGTTAAATCAACCATTTGCTCAAAATAGGCTCGGATATTTTCCATAACTTAACTATTTATGCCCCCATGAAACGGAATACTCCCCATCTTCACTTTTCTACTAGCCATACTCAAAGCCTAGGTTTTGGTTCCTATATCATACCCTCATTAAGAGTAAAATCAGGCCTCCGTAATTCGTAGAACAGGGCTAAAAATAAGAAGAAAAACCGATACTTAATCCCGCTGTTTTGGCAGGATCATTATTCAATACATCTTTTTGACGCATTATTCGGTAATTAATTCTGAATACGGTTTGCGGTACAGGTCTAAAGCTAATGGCCGGAACTACACTCCACATTTCATCGCCAATATTTCCACCCGTTTCCTTAAATGTTCCTACATTCCAGTCTACATACTCCAACCTACAAGCCACACTTAGAGAAGCTTGCTCCCAGTCCAACATTTTACGCTTTAATATAGGCTGAACAATATCTAAAAATCCGCCCATTTGCTTACTCCCATACTGCTGGCCATATGCCTCAGGGACATCTACATTTATCCACGCCCATTCACCCGTTAAAAAGGTCTTTAGTTTGGGCAAAGTATTGTTATAATCAATGGCGTAAACATGTACTCTTCTTTCCTTATCCAGAATAATTCCGTCTTTTTGAAACGTATTATATATTCCCCCCATATACGAAAGACCTAACTCCCCAATTTTGGAGCGTCTCACTGCAATTTTAGCGGTAGTCATTGGTGTACCACTAGCCGATTCCTCAAACCGCTCTTCATTCGCTTTGGTAGCTGGTAAATACGTTTTGTTTTGGGTATTATCAATGATAGAATCATCAAAACCACCTGACAAATAAAATTCATATCCAAACATCCAATCGCCTCGATATGTTTTACCAAATAAACCAAAACCTGCATTACTCCAAGTAGCAGGAAGCATTTGAGTCGCAGAAATAGGACGATCAATAAACTCCCATTTAGGCCCATCATGATTTTGATTAAAGGCTCCAATTGGATTCATAATAATTCCACCACGTAAATTTAATAAGGGATGAAATTCTACATCCAAAGAAGCAAATTCAATCGCAATTTCTTTCCCTCCATTTTCAAATTCAATTTCACTTAAAAATTTTAGTCTTTTTCCTATCGTGGAAGACACAAATAAGGTCATCCTTCTCATTTGAAATTGATGCCCGTCCGACACCCCATCGGTACCTAAATGTTGCCAATTGGCCTCCACATAACCTCCGAGGGAAACAGGAACCTTTTTCATGGTCAAAAAGGGACGGTTATACACCGCATCCATATTTAATAATGGAGAAGAAGTATCTACCTTCGTTTTTACAAACAGCGAGGAATCCACCTGTGCTACTGAAACTAAAGATAAAAATAGAAATGATAAAGTAATTATTGATTTCATGCTTTTTTTAATGAAATGAGGATATTTTGATTGTCAAATTGTACCGGAAATGAACGTAATGGTTCGGTAGCTGGTCCGCTGGTAGCTTGCCCTGTGTTGGAAAATTCGCTCCCATGTGCTGAACAAACTAGTTTGTCGCCATAGGCATTGAGTTCATTCCCTTGATGGGAACAACGTAAATAAAGTGCACTGTAATTAGTTTCCGAAAAACGAAAAACATAAATTGGGTATTGTAAATTTTCATTTCTAACTACGAGGTATTTAAGAAACGCCTCGTTTTTCAGAAAACTACTTTGTGCAATCACTAAATTCCCTCCCGATATGGGTGCCATAATACTCTGGGTAGGCACACAACTTTGCAGCAAGGCTGACATCGTTGAAGTACCCAAACAGGCAATACCGCAGGTTTTTATAAATTGTTTACGATTCATTCAATTTACAGTGATTCTAAAAACTTAAGCAAATCCGACTTTGCGGAAGTCGTTAAATTTTCGAATTGATTCTTACTCGATTCTGCTTCTCCTCCATGCCAAATAATAGCATCTTCTATACTTTGAGCTCTACCATCATGAAGTAAAAAATATTGGCCACCCTGTGTAGTTGGCGAAAGCCCAAGTCCCCAAAGAGCGGGGGTTTTCCATTCAGAAGTTAAGGCATTCCCTTCGGTATACCCATCATCCAATCCGGGACCCATATCGTGCAATAACAAATCTGTATACGGATAAAAAGTTTTATTAGCCAATGCTTCAATAGGCGCATAACCTGTAGTTAGCTCTGGCATATGACATGCCGCACATTGAATTTGAGTGAAAATAGATTTCCCGTTTTGAACTTCTACATCGTCTTGATTACGTTGGATGGGTGCTTTTAATGTATTTAAATAAGCTACAATGTCGTTTACCGTTTTATCGGTAACCTCCGGGTCAATAATCAATCCTGAATACACATCATACGGTTCAAAAGTGGAGGTAATTCCCATATCTTGATTATAGGCATTTACCGATTGATGCAGTAAATCATACGCAGCCGCTTTTTTACCAAAACGATGAATGTATTTACCGTTTTGAACAATCGCAGTGGTCGATGGTACTAAATAATCGGAAAGTGCAATCCAATTAGGCACTCCAGAAATGCCATCGTTATTAACATCATTCGGATCCGAAATGGCAATAAGGTCTGCATCACTCACATATTGCAAGTAACCTAGACCTGTTATTGCGGGTGGCGTGAATTTGGAAAAGGTAGCCCCCGCAGGAATGGTTTCTGGTTCATAACCAGGAAGCGCTCTATTTTGCAATTGTGGACCTCCCTGATTCAAAAACTGGTTTCCGCTAGCATCCGTTTGCCCAAAACGTGTCAGGGTGGTGAATGGCGTTCCCTTACCATCTCCAGCATGACAACTCGCACAACTATTGGCCACAAAGGTGGGACCTAAACCCGATTGGGATGTAAAAACCTCATCATTAAAAGCGATATCCCCAGCCAAAAACTGCGCACTTTGAGCATAGGTCAATCCCTCAATAGGACCATCTAAAAGGTCTTCCTCTAAGGGAGCGGAAGGTTCTAGTTTTTCACACGAGAACAGGAAAATAGTTGGAATTATAAAAACAATTGCTTTCAAGTATTTTATTGCCATTGGAATGTCATATTTATATTAATGCCGGCAAATGTATATTAAAATTAGATGATACTAAAAATATTTTTTGATTAATAATCCATCTAATTATCATCCCTTTAGATATCCACTCCCCATCCTACTATTTGGTTTTATAATCGTTTAACGCTTGTAAAAATAATCCGTTAAAAGCAGTACTAGAAAACGGATTCTGACTGGTCACTAAATTCCGGTCTTTTACGGCAAAATTGGATTTCGGTAATTTTCGGACATAGTGAAACCCGCTATTTTTTAATTGTTTTGCTATTTTACGATTCTGCGGTTTCCCCTTCATAATGAAGCTTTCAATAACAAATTCCTCTAGCGGTGAAACCGAATTAACTTGGAACCCCACATACGGATTTTTATCCTGGGGTAATGCTAATAATAAACTAGGTGCATGACAGATTAATCCGGTTGGCTTTTGGGTTTCGGCAAAGTATATCAACAGTTGCGGAACTAAACTATCGTACATTAAATCGACCATTAATCCTTGCCCCCCAGGAATAACTAATCCCACATACTGCGCTCTTGTGGCCCAAGCTTCCTCCAAAGGAATAGGATGGATAAACCCTTGGTTATTCGCAATAAATTGCTCGGCTTCTACCTTCTTTTCCAATTGATCTTTCCAATATTGATCTTGAAAACTTTCTTGATCTATGGGAGGCTTCACCCCATTTGGAGTAGAAAATTGGATCATATATCCCGCTTCTCGCAATGCAGAATAAGCCAAGTAAAACTCATTTAGGAACACGCCTGTTTGTCGGGCTTTACTCCCCTCATTTAATAAAATAGTATCCGAGGCGCTAAGCACAAACAATACGGTGGACTGGGCTTGTAGACCTAAAGATACTAGGACGGTCAAAATACTTGTTGTGATAATTCTTTTCATAGTGCTATTGGGTTACTCCTTTCATTATACGATCGGCTAATACCGGGCTTACTCTATTAATTACTCGAAGTAATTTTACTTTTTGGATATTGATTTCGAGGGTGTCTTTTTTTAAACCATGGATAAATTCGGTCACTAACTGTTCGGGAGAAATTTTGTTCGATCCCCTACCCTTAGTCATTTCGGTATCAACTAAGGAAGGAAGGATTTCAAACACCTTAAAATAAGGCAATTGATAGCGAAGAGATTTCGTGAAAATATGAATGGCCGCTTTGGAGGCACAATACACCGGAGCGGAAGCTTTGGGTACAATGGCTAACCCAGAAGATACATTTACAATGGTTGGTGCTTCGTTTTTTTGGAGGACCGGAATCAATGCGTTGATGAGTTGTATGGGAGCCACTAAATTGACTTGAATTTCATCTTGAATTTTTTGAGTAATAGCTGACCCACCCTCAAATACATAATTGTACTGGATGCCTGCATTATTGATTAACATATTCAGATCTGGATGCTGCTTCATAACGAATTCCTTTAACCGAATCACCTCTTCGGGTTGACTTAAATCGCACGGAAATGGAAAAATATTCGGATCCGAATCCGAAAGTTCCTGGAGTTTTTGTTTGTTTCTCCCTACGGTTATGATTTCATTGTTTAGCGCAGAAAACCTACGTGCCATTTCCAGTCCGATACCTTGAGTGGCTCCGGTAATCAGGATTTTGTTTTGTGATACTTGCATATTTGATATTTGAAAGGCAAAATTTGGCCTTTCAAATATCAATTGCATTTACATAGGTAAAGATTTTAATATTTCGCTCTAATACGACTTAATTGGGTCGCACTTACTCCCAAATAGGAGGCAATATGGTATTGCGGAATTTTATTCTCCAACCCCGGGTGTTCTTTTTTAAAAATATCATAACGCTCCGAAGCACTTAAGGTAACGAGTTCTATTTCTCGTTTTTCCTTCAAAATAAACTTGTACTCGGCTATTTTTCTACCAAACTTCTCAAAACTAGCAAACTCCGCATAGCGGTTTGTTATTTGCGAATAGTCGGCCATTAACACCTCACAAGATGTTAGGCACTGAATATTAATAAGGTTTTCTGCTCCTGTAATTAGCGAGGAATACGCCCCAACAAAATTTCCTTCTGTAAAAAAAGTCTTGTTGTACTCTTTCCCTGCGGTGTTTCTAAAAAACGCTCGCATCACCCCCGATTCAATGAAAGCAAGTTTACGGGCTATCTCCCCTTCTTTGGCTAAATATGCTCCCTTGATTAAACTCTTCGAATGAAAGGGGTGGTTAAATACTTCCAACTCTTTTGCATTAAAAGAAACAAACTGTGCTAAATAGTCATTCAATGTTTTCATAGGTGGCAAAGGTACGTTTGAGCACCCTAATTATTACGAGATCTCACCATACTCTTTATGGTTAAAAAAAATACAAGGCTACTATTATTCCAGTCCCACTTTCAACATTCGGATCAAGTTATGGGAATCTTTCAATTCCAAAAATGGATATTCAATTCGGCTAAGAAAAAGGCCGTTCGGATGTGCTGGCCACTTCTCTTTCTTCTCTTTCCTCTCTTTTTCTTGATTCAAAACCCGTTCAAATTCATCTAAGGTCATGTTACCACTTCCCACCTCCAGCAAATAGTACATGCAATACCGTACCATTCCTCGAAGAAAGCGATTTCCACGGATAGTAAACCTTAATCGCCCCTGTGACTCATTGACGAACAATTCACATTTACTGATATGACACAAAGTATTAGGGTACGAATCAGGTTGCTTACACAATGCTTTAAAGTCTTTCGTTCCCAGAATGAGAGCCGTAGCTTTCCTCATGAGGTGAAAGTCTAATTTTATATTCTCGTAGAAAGAACTGTAACGTAGGAGTCCTGGGTCCTTATTCCAATGCATGAAGTAGTCATAGGTTCGGGCCACCGCATCGTACCTGCAATGTAGCTTATCGTTGACTTCAAAGATTTCAAAAACGGCAATACCATTGGGTAAGTTTTTATTCATTCGAAATTTCAAATCGAAAACCAGCGCTTCGTCCAGATGAATTTGAATGACATACTGACTCGCATGAACTCCCGCATCGGTACGCCCACAACCGTATATAGTCACTGGTTTTTTGAATATCCGAGAGAGCGTTGTCTCCATAACTTCTTGTACCGTATTGGGAGTATCCTTTTGTCGTTGCCAACCACTGTAATCGCTCCCATCGTATCCTAAATGTATGAAATATCGCATCTGTAAATTATAAAAAATTCATCCTATTCTACTAGGGTCTCAATACTCTTACAAGAGTATGTTATTTATTTTGTTTTTTCTTGTTGCATCCAGCGGCATCTTACCTATTATCTGGTTTCATTAACCGAAATTCTGTTCGGAAATAAAAATTCTCGAATTGATTCAAAAACCCTTATATTTACTGTTTGAACTATAAAACCAAAAACAATGAAGACCTTATTCTTAGCAACCACTTTAGTATTGGCAGTAGCCTTAAGCAGTTTCACTTTAATTTCGGGTCACAAAATCGCATCCTTCCAAAACTTCGGAACCTATTTGGGTGGCGGAACCATGGAAACCTCCCCTATTCAATTGCAACTGCAAAACGACTTTTCTTATTCTTACAAAGACCTAAGCCATCCCAACAAGAAAATAGAAATTACGGGTACCTGGAAACAGGATGGGAAACACATTTATTTACTCGGTCATGCGGAAGTGAGATTTCATAATACGTGGAAAATTGATCCAGGCTGTACCTGTTTGAAATCAAAAAAAGGAATCACCTTTTATAGATTATGTCAGTAATTAAACCTTTCTCGTAAAATGAAGTCTGAGAAGAATGAATAAATTATTCTTCTCTTTTTTACTCGTAATTGTAGGAATCTCTAGTTGCAAAAAGGAGACAACAGAATCCATCCCTATTACCATTACTGCCAAGCCCAACATTTTGTTAGTTATCGCAGATGACATTGGAGTAGAATCCATTCCGTTTTACAACATTGGGGCTATCACTCCGCAAATGCCTGTTTTGAGTTCCTTGGCGAATGAAGGCATTACATTCACCAATGTATGGGCAAATCCAATTTGCGCTCCCACTCGGGCCACCATCCTAACCGGGAAATACGGTTATCGAACCGGAGTGTTAAACGTTACCGATGCAGGTACCATTGGCGCAAACGAACTCACCTTGCAGACCTATATAGACCAGCACACAAATAATGCCTATGAACATGCGCTATTTGGAAAGTGGCACCTTTCAAATGATGTGAATGGACCCACCAATATGGGAATTGGCCATTTTGCGGGTTTATTGGCTGGTGGGGTTTCGGATTACAATAATTGGAAACTAACGCAAAATGGAGGATCTTCTATGTATGAGGGATACATCACTACAAAAATTACCGATTTGGCAGTAGATTGGATCCAGGAGCAAAGTGCCCCTTGGTTTTGTTGGGTGGCCTATACCGCACCTCACACACCCTATCATTTACCTCCCGATTCCATGCATCATCATGGAGGAATGAGTTCTGACCAATCGGTTATTGATGCTAACCCGCAACCCTATTTCCATGCGATGGCCGAAAGTGTAGATTCTGAATTGGGAAGACTCCTGCAATCCATTCCAGCAGATGAATTGGAAAACACGCTTATTATTTTTATTGGAGATAATGGTACAGACGGGCAAGTAAACCAAGCGCCTTATCTTCCTACCCAATGCAAAGGAACACTTAGCGAAGGCGGCATTCGAGTACCGATGGTAGTTTCTGGAAATGGTGTTTCTCGTTTTAATGAAATAGAAAGCAGTTTAGTCAGTAGTACGGATCTTTTTGCAACGATTGCACAAATTGCGGGTGTTCCTGTAGATCAATATCAGGATAGCTATAGTTTCAAAAACTTATTGAATGAATCGGGTACTGGAAAACGCACCTATAATTATTCGGAAGTGAAGGGTGCCTTCCCTCCGAGATCGGGTTATACCATTCGAGATTCAGAATACAAACTCATCCAATACGATAACGGAAATCAAAACTTATTTCATTTAGGTACCGATCCCTACGAAACTACGGATCTTACTTTAGGAAGTTTAACGGCAGATGCGGAATTAGCTCGTCAAGAATTAATGACTCAAGCCGATGTTATTCGTCAGTAATCAGGAAATAGTTTGAAATGCTTGCCCTAAATGAGTAATAATATCGGAAGCAATCACACTTTCTCTACTCCCCTTTTTCAGGGCCAAATCCCCCGCCAATCCGTGAATATACACGCCCAAAATAGCCGCCTGTTTAGGTGCATATCCTTGGGCCAATAATCCGGTCAATATACCCGTAAGTACATCGCCACTTCCAGCGGTAGCCATTCCTGAATTCCCGGTAGAATTGAAGTATACTTCTCCGTCTGGACAAACGATGGACGACTTGGCTCCTTTCAGAATTACAAAGACTTTATGGGTTTTACAAAAAGCCTGAGCGATTTGTAATCTATCATAACCTCCTTTCCATTTCCCAACTAACCTTTCCCATTCTCCTAGGTGCGGTGTAAATATAGAACCCACAGGAACCTTTTTTAGCATTTCTTGATGGTTCGCTAATATATTTATGGCGTCAGCATCTATAACTAGAGGGTTTTTAGATTGATCTAATATATTATTTAGCACATAAACAACTCCTTTACTCTGACCTAAACCCGGTCCAATCCCGACCGATTGGTAGGCAGATACATCCATTTCATCCGAAACAAAATCAGACGCACCATCAATAACAGTCATGACTTCGGGTACAGAAACTTGCATTATATCATTCCCGTTTTTAGGAATATGTGCGGTGACTAATCCTGCTCCCGACCTCAAACACGCTTTGGAACATAAAACAGATGCTCCCATTTTCCCCGTACTTCCGGTAACCAAAAGTGCGTGTCCAAAAGTGTTTTTATAGGCAAAATAATCCCCTTTTTGATGCATCAATTTAACCACAAATTTGGAGGTTATAAAATACGATGCAGGCTCCTTAGAAAGGAACTCCGAACTCCATTCAATGGGCAACACGATTAACTCCCCTACATACTTTTGGTTTTCGGGAAACTGAAAGCCCAATTTTTCCATTTCAAAAGTCAAGGTATGATCCGATTCAAAGATGACTCCCTCATTAGAGTCATTATCCTCCGTAAATAATCCAGAGGCAATATCGATACTTACTTTCGGTGCTGAAACCGTATTTATAGATTTAATTAACTCCCCTAGCCAGCCTGAAATCTCACGAGACAAACCCGAACCAAAAATGGCATCCATGACCACTCCCGTAATTTCAACCTCTGTAAAGTTGTTTTTATTCACTTCAGAAATAGCTACACTAACCGCCTCTACCCTTTTTCGGTTGATCTGATTATCGGCTGATAATGTCCCTAAATCCACACACCAAACCTTTACGGAATAGTCTGCTTGAATCAGCATTCGGGCAATAGCCAAGCCATCACCACCATTATTACCTGGCCCGCAAAAAACATCAAAATGGGTTTCGGGATGAAACGTCTTTTTCAACCATATAAATACTTGATTGGATGCCCGTTCCATTAAATCAATAGACAAGATGGGTTCGTTATCAATGGTATATTGATCCACCAGTTTGATTTGGTTTGCGGTAAATATTTTCATGGCAACTAGACTTAACTTTTTCTAAGCTTCACTACTATTGATTTGGATGCCGGTGTATTACTAATTTCGGCTTTATTCTTTAAAGATACTAAAACATTTGCTTCTGGGAAATACGTTGCCGTACACTTTTCTGGAATATCGTACGGATAAACGATAAATTTCTCGGCAACTCTCTTTACCCCATCATCTTCACAAATAATATCCACAATGTCATTGGCATTAAACCCTTGCTTTTCAATGTCATTTTTATTCATTAGGATAACCCTACGCTCGTTATAAATCCCTCTATAGCGATCATGTAACCCATATATGGTGGTATTAAACTGGTCATGGGTTCGAATGGTCATCATGGTAAACTCCTGGTCGGAAATAGCTACTTGAGATACTTTATTTATGGTGAAATTTGCTTTCCCCGTTTTAGTAGGCGTAAAATCACCTTCGCGAGAATTATTCGGTAAATAAAAACCTCCAGGTTTACGAATGCGTTCATTAAAATTTTCAAATCCCGGAATGGTTGCTTCAATTTTATCTCTTACTAAATCATAATTCGTATTAAAACCCGCCCAATCTGTCTGTGATTTTTGTTTAAACGTAGCCTGGGCTATTTTGGAAACAATAGCTAATTCACTTAACAAATGCTTGGACAGGGGATCTAATTTCCCTTTAGAAGAATGCACCACTCCCATGGAGTCTTCTACACTCACAATCTGAGGCTTACCATTTTGAACATCTTTTTCAGACCGAGTGATACAGGGTAAAATCAAGGCTATTTTTCCATGAACAATATGGCTTCTATTTAGTTTAGTAGAAACGTGAACCGTTAAATTACATTTTCGTAAAGCTTCCGCAGTAAATTCAGTATCCGGTGTAGCCGAGATAAAATTTCCTCCCATCCCTATAAAAACCTTTGCTTTATTTTCATGCATGGCTTCAATAGCTTCCACAACATCAAACCCGTGTACTCTTGGAGGCTCAAAATTGAACTCTTTTTTTAGGTTATCCAGAAATTGAGGCTTTGGTTTTTCCCAAATCCCCATGGTTCGATCGCCTTGCACATTACTATGTCCACGTACCGGACAGGTACCCGCTCCTTTTTTCCCAATGCTTCCTTTTAAAAGTAACAGATTGACTACTTCCCGGATATTATGAACCCCATTTTTATGTTGCGTCAAGCCCATTGCCCAACAAATAATTATTTTTTTATTCTCAATTAATAATTGAGCAGCTTCTCTCACTTCCTTTTCTTGAAGTCCTGCTTGTTTTACTAAATCACTAAAATCATGACTTTCAAGATCGGCTATTAAGGCCTCAATCCCCGAAGTTTTTTGTTCAATAAAATCCAGGTCAAACACTTTTCCCTTATTTTTATTTTCAGCTTCTAGTAATAAAATCATCAAAGCCTTAAGTAAGGCCACATCTCCATTTATTTTTACCTGTAAAAATAAATCCGTAAGTTTCACCCCTTTACCTAATAAATGCCCTAGCTTTTGTGGATTTTTAAAGTTCATTAAACCCGCTTCGATTAATGGATTCACTGAAATAATCTTGCCCCCATTCTTTTTGGTATCTTCTAAAGCAGATAACATTCTAGGATGATTGGTGCCGGGATTTTGTCCCATCACGATTACCAATTCAGCATGTTTAAAATCTTCCAGTGTTACCGAACCTTTTCCAATACCTAGTGTTTCTACCAAACCAGCACCACTCGATTCGTGGCACATATTGGAACAATCCGGAAGGTTATTCGTTCCAAACTCTCTCACAAATAACTGATACATATAAGCCGCCTCATTACTTGTTCTACCTGAAGTATAGAAAACCGCTTCATGAGGCGAATCTAAGTTATTCAATTCGCTACCAATAAGATCAAAAGCTTCTTTCCAGTCTATCGGTTTGTAATGCGTATCTCCTGGTTTCAAAACCATAGGATGTGTTATTCTTCCCGACTTTCCAATACGGTAATCGGACCAACTTCCAATTTCGTTAACCGAATGTTTGGCAAAAAATGCGGGGTCTACCTTTTTGGTAGTGGCCTCTTCTGCAATCGCTTTAGCTCCATTTTCACAATATTCACCTAATCTCGAACGTTTACCATCTGGATCTGGCCAGGCACAACCCGAACAATCAAAACCATCTTTTTGATTCATACTATTAAGAACCGTTAGGGCTCTGGGCAAATTCATTTCGTCCAGTACATGTTTAAGCGCAGAGGTAACTGCTTTTAAACCTGCGGCTGTAGATTCTACTTCGCCAGACTTAAGTCCTGTAAACTCTACTGGTGGTTGTGCATTCGTTCTCTTTATCATTAAGATCTTTTGTATTTTATGATAGCCATTTAATAGCAGCCAAATTTCCTAAAAAAATATCATTTATGGGTACTATTTTTTGGTATCTTGGGATACTGTATAAAAACCACATCTTTATTTCAAAAAATCTAAGGCACCTTTCGGGTCGTAAAGTACTAAAGAATAATCTATTTGATAGATTTTGAACACTTTCATTGGTAACTGGAACGCCCAATAAAGACCGGCTTAGAGAGCTAGAAAAGGTTTTTTTGATTGGAGATACCCATGCATTTGGTACGGCTACCTTTTACGAATTCATGAAACCCGTAAACATAAGAGCTCTTTCCATTTCATGTCAATTCATTTTCTCCGAAAAATTTGAAACAACTAATCAATAAAATTAAATTCATGAATCTACATTATTGAAACTAGTAATTCCGAAAGGTTAAGTGTCTCTAAAATGATCATTAAATAGCTTATTTGGCCATTCGCTTAGTGAATAATATTCTTAATCTTGTATTTGTTAAAATACAAATTAGTTGAAATAAAGTCCAAGTCTTAATGATTTCAAGAATATTAAAAGCAGCAAACAAAAAGCTTAACCCAAAGCATCTCTTTTTCGGACCTGAATGGATCATTCTTGGGGTAAATAATATCTGTAATTTACATTGTAAAATGTGTGATGTTGGTACCCAGAATCTCGAAACAAACTTTGCACAAAACCTGGTGGGATCTCACCCACTAAACATGCCTTTAGACCTTTTTAAACAGGTTGTTGATGACACAAGTAAACATTACCCGAACGCCAAAATTGGCTATGCTTTTACCGAACCGTTGATTTATCCAGACCTTAAAGAATCCTTGATATACGCGCATCAAAAAGGACTACAAACCACCATTACCACTAATGCTTTGAGTCTTAAACGAAAAGCACAAGATTTAATTGACGGCAACCTGACGGAATTATTCGTATCTCTAGATGGGTTACAGGACACACATAATTACATTAGAGGACACAAAAGCTCTTTCCAAAAAGCCTTAGAAGGAATTGAGCATCTCCTTACCTTCCCAAATCCACCTCAAATATCTGTGTACTGTGTGATTACGGAATGGAATTACACAGAATTATTTGAGTTTGTAAAATATTTCGATAAACTCCCCTTGAAGCACATCGGTTTTATGCATCAAAACTTTATTACCGAAGAAGTCGCATCCAACCATAACCAAGACTATGGAAGTTGGCTTCATGCCACTCACTCTAACATTGAAGAAACCGATTTTTCAGCGATTGACATTGAAATTCTTCAAGATCAAATCCTTAAAATCAAAAACGGAAACTTCGAAAAACCACCTTCATTTAGCCCCGAACTAATTAATTTAAGGGAGTTAAAAACCTATTACGAAAACCCAGAGGTAAAAATTGGAAAAACCTGTAACGATGTTTTTACCAATATTATGATAAAAACGGATGGGACTGCAATTCCTTCGCATGGAAGATGTTACAATAAAACAATGGGCGATTTAAACCATCAATCCCTACCCGAAATATGGAATAGTAATGAATATGCGCAATTCAGATCTGAAATTGTAAAAAATGATGGGTTATTCCCGGCATGCAATCGTTGTTGTAGTGCTTTTTAATCGCCTTTCTCTTTTAGGTAAATACCCACAATCTGCAAAAATTCATTTAATCTTGCAGTAGCGATTAAAACGTATTATTTTGGAGCAGTCTACCACCATTTTATTCCTAACACCACCGTTCACACAATTGAACACCCCCTACCCGGCTACGGCCTATTTAAAGGGTTTTTTCAATACATTGAATGTATCTACCCAACAAATTGATTTAGGATTAGACGTCACCTTACGCATATTTTCAAAATCGGGGTACACATCCATTTTTGAAATTTTAGATACCCACGAAATTGATTTATCAGAGAACGCCAATCGTATCTATACCTTAGCTACCAGTTATCAAAGTACCATTGATGCGGTTATTTCCTTTCTGCAAGGAAATAACCCAACATTAGCCCATAGTATTGTTACCCGTTCCTACCTACCCGAAGCTTCTCGATTTAGCCATTTAGAAGACCTGGATTGGGCTTTTGGCGATTTGGGCATACAAGACAAGGCAAAACACTTAGCAACGCTTTATCTGGAAGATATGGCGGATTTAATTATGGAAGCCATTGACCCTGATTTTGGCTTTAGTCGGTATGCGGAGAAAATTGCCATAGCAGCGAGTAATTTTGATGAAATTCATGAACTCGTAGAGTCGGAGCCCCATTTTATTGATGCCCTCATTATCGATGAACTGGAAAAAAGTCTGACACTTCATTCACCCAAAATGGTGGCTATTTCCATTCCATTTCCAGGGAACCTATATGGCGCTTTAAAGGTTGGGCAACACATTAAAACACACTATCCCCACATTATAGTGGTTATGGGAGGAGGATATCCCAATACGGAGTTACGCTCATTGAGTGATACTCGAATGTTTAAATACACGGATTTCATAACCTTAGATGACGGAGAAGCGCCTTTATCCATACTACTTGAACATGTGGAAGGGAAACGAAATATAAAGTCACTAAAACGTACCTTAACCGTCATAGACAACGAAGTTCAATACCTAAACGGAGCACCAGAACCTGATTTTAATCATTGGGAAGTAGGTACTCCTGATTATACCGGACTTCAACTCAGCAGGTATATTTCAGTTATTGAAATAGCCAACCCGATGCACCGTCTTTGGAGTGATGGCCGTTGGAACAAATTAACTCTTGCTCATGGTTGTTACTGGGGGAAATGTACTTTTTGCGATATCAGCTTAGATTATATCAAGCGTTATCAACCGGTTACGGCTTCGTACTTATGTGATCAAATAGAGACCATTATTGCACAAACAGGCGAAACAGGGTTTCATTTTGTAGATGAAGCAGCCCCACCGGCACTTTTAAGGGATTTATCCTTAGAAATTCTCAAACGAAACATGACCATTACCTGGTGGACCAATATTCGTTTTGAAAAAAGTTTTTCACCTGGATTAACACAATTAATGAAGTTAGCAGGTTGTATCGCGGTGTCTGGAGGGTTAGAAGTGGCCTCCGATCGATTGTTAAAACTAATCAAAAAAGGAGTGAGCATCGAAAAGGTGGCTAAAGTCAACCATAGCTTCACGAAAGCAGGAATAATGGTTCATGCCTATTTGATGTACGGATTCCCTACGCAAACCAAACAAGAAACAGTGGATTCGCTAGAGGTTGTGCGGCAACTGTTTGAAGCCGGAATTATTCAATCGGCCTATTGGCATCGATTTTCTATGACTGCGCACAGTCCGGTTGGATTAAACCCAGAGGACTTTGATGTAGAACAAGTCAATCCAGAAATAGGAACATTTGCGAACAACGACCTTATCCACTCCGATCCAAAAGGTACCGACCACCAATTGTTTAGCGAAGGCTTAAAAAAGTCATTATTTAACTTTATGCATGGGATTGGATTTGATTTCCCTTTACAAGATTGGTTTGCATTTAAAACCCCGAAAACGAAACATCCAAAAAATGAAATTTCGAACTTCTTAA
The DNA here is from genome assembly GCA_913062955.1 of uncultured Flavobacteriales bacterium. Classification (GTDB taxonomy): domain Bacteria; phylum Bacteroidota; class Bacteroidia; order Flavobacteriales_G; family Salibacteraceae; genus CAJXZP01. The sequence goes on from CAJXZP010000006.1 coordinate 38,436, forward strand.
AAAACCAAGAATTCATAGAAACAACTTCAAAAAGCAAGGTGTTATGGACTGGATACCAATACGTAGCTATCTCAGTTATAAATGACAAAAAGGCATCTATACGTATTCAAACAAAATCAAAAAGCTTGGAGTTCACCCTTCCAAAGGCGCAAGCCACTTGGATTATAGAATTAGTAAATAATGCTCATTTCTCTAACGAAACTGTGCCGACCTATGGCGAAATGGAAGCCGATTTTAATGCCAAAAATCTGGGTTATTTCCTTCTATTTTGGAACGAACCTACCCTACTATCTCTACGTGAAAACGGATTGTTAATTTTGTAGTGAATAAAACCGATTTCGGATAGAACTATTCTATATAATTTTTCTTAAATTAGCCAAAGCATCACTAAAATCAATCAGTATGGCGTCTAGAAACTTCTTAGATAGCATTAACTTTCAGATTACCAGTCCGAAACAGGGAACTTTATTGGTTTCTGAACCCATGCTTCCGGACCCCAACTTTTTTAGATCCGTCATATTACTGACCAAACATGACCCTTCGGGTACCGTTGGATTCGTTTTGAACCACATTAGCGTGATAAATGTGGACAATGTACTTCCGGAGTTTACTGTAGAAGGAATCCCCATTTTCATTGGTGGCCCGATAGGAAACGACCAATTATTTTTTATTCATACCCTTGGAGAACAAATTTCAGACTCCCAGAAAATTATTGATGGTCTGTATCTTGGTGGAGACATGAGACAATTGGAATCCTTATTAATAACTGGAATTGCCACTTCTGATCAGGTTCGTTTTTTTGTCGGTTATTCTGGCTGGGAAGAGGAGCAGTTATCGCTGGAAGTAGAAGACAATGCATGGATTGTAGCGGAAACAACCCCGCAACAGGTAATGCGCGATTCAGATGAGTATTGGAAAGAAGTAATGGCGGGATTAGGTAAGAATTTCGAGGTATTGTCACGCTTTCCATCCAATCCCGATTTAAATTAAATTTCCTTAATCCAAGTTCATTGTAACTGAGAACGGTCTGTCCCATTTTTGCGTCTTAACAAAATGGGATAAAAGGCATGCTCAAAAGGGTCATCTACCCTATTCTTTGACTATTCTTGCATCCATTGATTTATTAAAACCATTGGAATGAAACATTTGTATATTGTACTATTCTTAATTTTTAGTTTTGTAGCACGTACGCAAAACTACGTAGACATCGCAAAAACACATTACGCTAACACCCCTGTAAATCAGTTTGACTCGACCACCAACGGCACACGAGTTCAGGAATATGGATTAGATTTTATTTATCCTATTCAACTAAAAAATGGAAATGCGATACTCACCGGATTCTACGCAGAAAGAATTTCGACCCACACCTCCCCTGATCACAGCAATTTAACAGCTGTGGGTACCGTTTTACTAAAAGCGGGAATTAATATAAAACACACGGATAAAATTTCCGTAACCTATATGTTACTCCCCAAGTTATCTTCCGATTTTAAGGATTTGGGAATTAAAGATTTTCAATTAGGGGCCTTGGCATTAATGAAATACAAAAAAAGCGAAAACTTCACCTACCAGGCAGGACTGTATTACAATGGAGAGCTATTCGGTCCGTTTTTGGTTCCTATCCTAGGTTTCTATTACCTAAGTCCCAACAAAAAATTTGAGACCAATGTCAAAATACCCGTCAGTATAGATCTTAACTATGCCATTCAACCATGGCTTAAAGGAGGGATCAATTTTGCGGCATTCGTCCGAACCTTTCATCTAAATGAGTCCTATAAGGGTAATCCTGACAATTACCTTACAAAGACCACCAATGAAATTTACGGTTACTTACAATTCGAAACCAAAAAGGGTCTAATTTTGCAAACTAAAGTAGGTTACTCCATTGGACGGAATTATCGAGTTTATGATATTGAAGACCGTGTGACATGGGGATTTTCAGCTTTTAAATTTGGAGATGATCGCACACAATTGAATACCGATTTTTCGGACGGTATGATTTTAAAGGCTAAATTGATTTATCGATTCAGCTTGGATTAAACACACCACCAAACCAAAATTATGTTACCAGAGTATTTAGAGTCATTAAAAAAGGCAGGACAAAGTAAAAAGGCCATTTTACGTCAAACCAAGCGAATGCGTAAAATGCGGAAAGGCGAAGTAGATGATTTGATTCATCCGCTTCATGAAAAAGCATTTGAAAAAGTGGATTGTTTACAATGTGCGAATTGCTGTAAAACCACAAGTCCAATTCTCACCGAAAAAGATACCAAAAGAATATCTAAACACCTCGGTATGAAAGGTGGTGATTTTGCTCAAAAGTATTTGTACTTAGATGAAGATCAGGAATATGCTCTAAAAACCGTTCCCTGTCCTTTCCTTGGAGACGATAACTTTTGTGGGATTTACGATGTACGCCCAAGAGCCTGTAGTGATTACCCACATACCGATCAAGTAAATCAAGTTGGAATTTTACAACTCACGCAAAAAAATGCGACTATATGTCCTGCTGTGGCGGATATCTTTATTGAATTAGAAAGAGTAACCGAAGAAGTATACGGTAAGGTCAAAAGAAAAAATTAGACCTTCTCATCGAAAGTCACTTGAAATAGCCAAAAAAAAAGCCTCTCCGTGAAAGAGGCTTTTTTTTGGGTATAAAAATCATTTTTTGTTGTTGAATAAGTAATCACCGTGCTTACCCTACAAGAATGATTATTTTGCCTTTGAACGACTTTCCCTAAAGAAATGAGGATATTACGTATATTTCTAAACCTCACTTATTGTATGGCCGTAAAACACGCTAAAGTCCCTAGAATCCAGAAGACGTAACAGTCCCTTCCCTTCCAAAAGAAAAAGTGTTCATTCCCATTTTCAGGGAATCCAAAAAGAAGGAATAGTTTAGTATCTAGCTCTAATACTGGACTCTAGTTTTCTATTGTAATCATCTGTTAACCATTTTAGGTAATTAATGGTACTATTACAAATGCAATAAGAATACTTTTTGATTCGAGCGTTGGTATCATCTTTCAAATAGCGAATAAGAAACAGCGCATCAAATAAATCATCTGCGTTTTCAACACATAATTGTGTTTGCTGCTCTACCGAACGTTCTAATGCTACTTTAGGACGTAAACATTCGTGAATTACTTGCTTGTATTCCTTTTCAATATCAAAATCAATATTTTTAGATTTACTAAAATGCTTTCGAACACTCTCTGGCATTTCGTACATGAAACTTCTTTGAATATCATCATCATTCAAAATATTGTTCAAATACTGTAAGGGAGATCTGAAAATTCGTTGCCAATCCAAAGGCGCCCCCCATAAACCAAAACGAGCTACATTATTCCCTAAATCAATCACTTGAAACTCCTGTACACCAGGAAGAATACGAGACCCCCTACCAATCATTTGATAATATAGGGTTAATGATTTAGTCGCTCTATTTAAAATAATGGTTTCTACGGTTGGTTCATCAAATCCCGTAGTTAAAATCCCTACAGAGCTTAATACGGCATTGGGCGTGACCTTAAACCAATGAATAATATCCTTACGTTCTTGTCCATTATGCGTATTATCCAAATGTCGAACGTCATAGCCCGCATGTCTGAAGGTCTCTAATACGTGCTTGGAAGTTTGGATTCCATTATTGAAAATCAAGGTTTTTTTACCTAAAGATTTCTCTTCATAAATGTTCAATAACTTCTCTTGCATAATAAAGTTACCATACAGTCTTTCGGAGGAAGCCACGGTATAATCCCCATTTGCTCCAATTTTCAGAGAACTCAAATTCACTTGCAATGTAGTAGTAACAGCATTAGCCAAGTATTTCGCCTTAATCAAACCCGAAATAGACTCTCCCACAAACAATTCATCATAATTGTCCTTCATAGGAAGTTTCATATTGGAACTCAACGGGGTAGCTGTTACTCCAAGAATAGACGCATGTTCAAAATACTTAAACAGCTTTCTAAAGGAGTTATAATGGGCCTCATCAATAATCACCAATCCAATGTTATCTACATTGGTTTCGTTATCTCTTAATCGATTATTTAACGTTTCCACCATAGCCACAAACGACACATACTCCTCTTCAAAAGGAATATGCTTCACCTTGCTATCAATAATCATATTGGAGACGTCAAAATCGTCTAACATTCTGGATGTCTGTGCACACAGCTCAATACGGTGAGTTAGAATAAGAACCTTCTTTTTCTTTTCCTCAATAAAACGTTTTGCAATTTCCGAGAAAATCACCGTTTTCCCACCTCCTGTTGGTAATTGATAGAGTAAATTAAACCCATCCTCCTCATCATTCAGTTTACCAATGATATGATCAATGGCACCCTGTTGATATGGATATAATCGTTTTATTGCTTTTTCCTCTAAAACCGTTACCGACATACTTAAAATTTTCTACGAATAAAAGGTGGCAAAGGTAAGGAATCTATTAAGTTTTTTAATAAAACTATTCAATGTTTTAAACAGTTTGGTTAACATTAACATTTTTTTCGTTCTGGACCGTTTAAACATTCTGATACTCAAAAAAATGGGGGGCAACAAAAATCTAAAGATTTGTGGTTTAAACCGCCATAATCCTTCAAAACCCTTGCAATAATCAGTTGGCCAACTGACCTAAATCATAAAAAGCCTCCTACTTCCCTATTTATATTTGGTGCAAAAAAAAGATGACCATCAAAACTATTATCGAGCCATTTAAAATAAAAATGGTAGAACCCATACGTATGAGTTCTGAAGAAGAAAGAATGGAATATTTAGAAATAGCCCGAAACAACCCGTTTCTGTTACATTCCGAAAATGTTATTATTGATTTGCTCACCGATAGCGGCACTTCGGCTATGAGCGCCAAACAATGGGCTGGAGTAATGGAAGGGGACGAATCTTATGCGGGCTCACGCTCTTGGTTAAAAATGGAAGCCGAAATTAGAGAACAAACCGGTTGTGAATATATTCTACCAACTCATCAGGGTAGAGCTGGAGAACGTATTTTATATGGCCATTTAGGAGGTGCAGGTACCATTTTTATCAGTAACACCCATTTTGATACTACACGAGCAAATATTGAATTTTCCGGATCTAGCGCTATTGACATTCCTATAGCAGAGGGTAAAGAACCGTCTTTAGAATATCCATTTAAAGGAAATATGGATACGGAAAAGTTGGAAGAATTAATTACCCACCACATGCCTCAAAATATTGGGGCTGTCATATTGACCGTCACCAATAATAGTGGTGGTGGACAGCCGGTGAGTATGGCCAACGCCAAAGCGGTAGGTGAAATATGTAAAAAGCACGATGTTCTTTTTATAATGGATTCCTGTAGAATTGCTGAAAACGCCTATTTTATTAAACATAGGGAGAAAGAATTTGAAAACCATACCTATAAGGATATTGCCAAAGAAATGTACCGTTTAACGGATGGAGCCGTTATGAGTTTAAAAAAAGATGGCTTGGTCAACATGGGTGGTTTTATAGCTTTAAAAGACCCCGAACTTGCAGAAGCATGCAAAAACCTACTCATCATTACCGAAGGGTTTGCCACTTACGGTGGACTATCTGGAAGAGATATGGAAGCCATAGCCCAAGGTTTAAAAGAAGTATTCAGACCCGACTATTTAAGGTACCGAATAAAAAGCACGGGTTTTTTAGGCGATAATTTACATAAAATGGGCGTTCCTATTATGCGCCCCACAGGAGGACATGCTGTTTATATTGACGCCAAGGCCTTTTACTCACATCTCCCGGTAGATCAATACCCCGGGCAGGCATTAGTACTTGATTTATATAAAAAGGGAGGGATCAGAGCCGTAGAAATTGGGTCTGTTATGTTTGGCACCTACGATGCGAACGGAAAATTAATACCCTCCCCAATGGAATTGGTTCGATTAGCTATGCCCAGACGAGTATATACCCAAAGTCATGTGGAATATATACTGGAGGTGTTCCAAGAGCTCATCCGCGAAAAAGACAACGCCAAAGGGGTTCGGATTGTAAAAGAACCCAAATTCTTAAGACATTTCACGGCACATTTTGAAGTCATGGGATAATTTGTACTCAAAATGAAACTTTCTGTTCCAAATTACGTTTGATTAGGAGTAAAGGAGAAAGCGATTTCCCCTACGCCACCACAGAAGTTCATTAATGAACTACAAATCAACACGTATTTCAAAGCTTATCCATTTAGGATGCGCTTTTTTTAAAACAAAAAAAAGCCAAGGAATGCTATTCCTTGGCTTTTTAAAACTCTAATTTATTTCCTTACAAGGCGTAATTCGACATAAATTTAATTCGCATTAACCTAATTTCTTCGAGTGTATAATCATCCTCACCCAGTTCAGCCAGAGCATCTTCTACCGAATCTGATTCTGCTTCTAGAAAATACTCAATAATCTCCTCTTGGTAATCTTCGTCTAAAACATCGTCCAGATAATAGTCAATATTTACCTTGGTACCGGATGCCACAATATTTTCCAGTTCAATAATGAATTCATCATCCGTTAACGAACGTGTTTTAGCTAAATCACGTAAAGGAATTTTTTTATCAATACCTTGGATAATGGCAATTTTCGCAGCCGACTTATTGGCTATTTGTTTAATAACAACATCCTCAGGTCTATCAATTTCCTTTTCCTTTACATAAGCTTCAATTAACTCAATAAAGGGACGACCAAACTTCCTGGCTTTACCTTGACCTACTCCAATAATATTGTGCAACTCTTCCATGGTCATTGGATATTGAGTGGCCATATCTTGAAGGGAAGGATCTTGGAAAATCACAAACGGGGGGAGTTTCTTTTGTTTCCCCATTTTCTTACGTAAGTCTTTCAACCTCGCAAACAGCTCTTGGTCACCTGCAGCAACACCTTTAGATACTACAGAGCCTCCTCCTTTCATTAACTCACTGTAATCGTGATCTACAATGAACAAAAACGAATAGGGCTTTTCAATATAATCGTTTCCTTTATCCGTTACATAAAGAGTCCCATACTCTTCAATTTTTTTACCGATAAAATTATTTACATAAGCTTGACGGATGGCTGCCATCCAAAATTTTTCGGACTTATCCTTACCACTAGCAAAATGTTTATTTTTTACTAAACGGTTGGCTTTAATCGTTGGACTTTCCGTCCCAATTAATACCTCTACAATTTGCTTGGTTTTAAATTGCCCTTTTAAATCGGATACCACTTGCAACAAGTGTTGCAATTCTTTTTGACCTTCCACCCGTTCTTTCGGGTTGGTAATATTATCATCTAGCTGCTCTTTTCCTGCTTTGGTTTCATCCCAGTCTTCACCGAAATAGTGCAACAAGAATTTACGTCTAGACATAGCAGTTTCCGCATAAGAAACAACTTCATACAACAATTGTTTACCTACCTCTTGCTCGGCCACAGGTTTCCCTGCCATGAATTTTTCGAGCTTTTCAATATCTTTATAATCGTAATAAGCAATACATCTACCTTCACCCCCATCACGTCCCGCTCTACCGGTTTCTTGATAATAACCTTCTAAACTTTTTGGAATGTCATAATGCATGACAAAACGAACATCTGGTTTATCGATCCCCATTCCAAAAGCAATGGTAGCTACAATAATATCCACATCTTCCATCAGGAACATATCTTGATATCTGGCTCTTCGAGAAGCTTCCATCCCCGCATGATAAGGAAGAGCTGAAATACCATTCACCTGTAAGGTTTCTGCTACTTCTTCTACTTTCTTCCGACTCAAGCAATAGATAATTCCAGATTTTCCTAGATTCTCCTTTATATACTTGATGATTTGCTTTTCGGGCTGAATTTTTGGAAGTACTTCGTAATATAAATTGGGACGATTAAAGGAAGCTTTGTAAATATCAGCTCCGGTCATTCCCAAATTCTTTTGAATATCGATTTGAACCTTCGGGGTCGCGGTAGCTGTTAAAGCCATAATTGGAATAGTATCATCAATCTGCTTGATCATTTCCCTAATTCTACGATATTCTGGACGGAAGTCATGCCCCCACTCCGAAATACAATGCGCTTCATCCACCGCAACAAATGAGATTTTGAGCGACTTAAAGAAATCTACATTATCTTGTTTATTCAAAGACTCCGGAGCGACAAATAAAATTTTTGTCACACCCGACACTAAATCTTCTTTCACTCGTTTGGCATCCCCCCTACTTAAGGATGAATTTAGGTAATGTGCCACACTATCATTGGTCACAAACCCTCTTAATGCATCCACTTGATTTTTCATCAATGCAATAAGTGGCGAAATAATGATGGCCGTTCCTTCCTGAATAAGAGCAGGTAATTGATACGTCAATGATTTCCCCCCACCGGTGGGCATAATCACAAAGGTATCATTGCCTTTTAACACGCTCTGAATAATTTGCTCTTGATCTCCTTTAAAATGGTTAAAACCAAAATATTTCTTTAATGGTATCTTTAAATCTTCCATTACTAAACATTTAAATAGCGATTCGCTACACTTTTAAGTATTAATAACTTAACACCCTATTCCCTAATAATTACTAAAAATACGTAATTTTAATAAGAAAGTTCCCTTCATCATGCCCTTACCAAAAATCTATTACATGCCTTGGTAAATTCATCGATCATCACCGGCTTCATTAAAAATTCGGTAAATCCACGTAAGAGTGTATCTTCCTTATCTTTTTGTCCCGAATAAGCAGTAATCGCAATAATGGGCACTTTACTATCTATTTTACGTATTTCATCTGTTGCCTTAAACCCGTCAACAATGGGCATTTTTAAATCCATCAGTATCAAATCGATACCTCTGTTTTCTTTAAACATTTCTATTGCCTCTGCTCCATTTCTAACATTCAATATTTCAACGGAATGACCTAACCCTTTAACTAGAAATTCCAGAAGAATAAAATTAACTTCTTCATCTTCGGCAATTAGTATTTGAAATCTGGGCTCACTCCCCTTATTCTTTATCTTTTCCTCTGTGGGCGAATGTACTGGTTCGTAGGGTAATTTCATAGTAAATTTTGAACCAGAATGTTCATTTGATGTAACTATAATTTCACCACCCAACAATTCGGTGTTTTCTTTAGCAATTGAAAGCCCTAAACCCAGACCTCCATACACCCCCTTATCTGTACTTTCTACTTGAGAAAATCGATCGAATATAATTTTTAAATTCTTCTCAGGAATCCCTATACCCGAATCTTTCACCCAGATTTCAAGATCTTTCTCATTTAGCGCATATCCCAATTCAATTTCACCTACGTGAGTAAATTTAACCGCATTTTCAACCAAGTTATTTAATACCTTCTGGAGTTTTAATTTATCTGTAAAAATTTCACTTTCTAAATCGGACAGCCCTTTACTTAATTGCAATGAAATTTTCTTTTCCTTCGTTTTCAATTCAAAAATGGAAAAGATTTCAAGTAACACGGTATTTAAAACCACTTCCTCTTTATGCACCTTTACTTGGCGGGTTTCCAATTTGGAAATTTCAATAATGTCATCAATTACACGCAATAACTGATCGCTGCTACTTTGAATAATATTAGAAAAGTAATGCCGTTGATCATCCGATAAATCCGGATCATTCAAAAATTGTGTAAATCCAACAATACCATTCAATGGTGTTCGAATTTCATGCGACATATTATTAAGAAACTGCGTTTTTAATCGATTACTTTCCTCTGCTTTGTTCTTTTGTTTAATCAGTTCCTCTTCTACCTTTTTACGTTCCGTAATATCTCTAACAGCAACTACTCGAAGAACCTCATTTTCATATACAATACTACGGGCTTCCAATTCTAATGGAACTATGGTTCCATCTTTCTTCATAGCCTTTATTTCGTACGGCAAAGGGTTCTTCTTTTTTACATTTTGATAAATTAATTTTTGATATTCAGGTAATGCGATTTTATCAATAACATTTTCACCTACAATTTCGTTTCTATCGTATTGTACCAAATCCAAATACGCCTGGTTGGCCTCTTTTATGATCCCTTTATCATGTATAATTATACCTTCCATCGTTAAACTGGAAAATTTTTTAAATCGAGCTTCACTCACTTTCAGGTTGGTTAGTACCTGCGACCTTACAATACTTTGCTCTAAATTAACTACCGCAGCTTTCAAAAATTCCAATTCCGAATTGGTCCACGTTCTTTCGTGTAATCGGTTATCAAAACCTACAAAACCAAAAAACTCTTGTTTAATCATTATTGGAATAAGCAAAATGGCCTGAATATTAAAGGCCTTAAAAAATGCCTTTTCTCGCTCTTGAAAAGAAGATACCCTTAAATTAATGGCTTCCCCTCTTTTCATAGTTTCCACATAATTGGGATCGAAGTTTTGAATATCCAATTTTGTTAAACCTGGTAATTCCTTGGCATTCTTAATAAAAACGGACCGGCCCCATTCCGCAATTTTAGAGGAATACAAATGACCATTTTCATCTTCAGAATTTAAAAATATATAGGTATGGTGGGAATTAGCAGCTTCTCCCACGAGTTTCACAAACTCTGTATAGGGAACATCTTCCTCCAACTCCGACAATAAAGAGGACAACTTATGTAACGTGAATAAGTAATTTTCATGTTTAGAGATATCCTCCCCAATATAAATCACCCCTCTTTCCGTGGTTGTTTTATGCCAAGCTATTTTTTTATTTTTTACAAACTGATTTTCAACATCCTTGGCTCCCCCTATTACCTTAGGTGAAAATTCTGAAATTAGATCCCCATCGAAGGATTGCACTTTAAAACAGTCCCCCCATTTCTTACCTATTAAGTGTGTTTTACCTTTTCCTGTTATCTCACACGTAGTTTTATTGACCTCTAATATTAGATTATTAGGGTCCAAATGCACATACATTTTACCGAGTATATCGAGTACATCAATATTTTGGAAAGAAGCCATAATTAAAATTTCAGAGGTAAATAACCGGAATAAAATCAAATCTACGTTATTAAACTACGATGGTACAACAGTTTATAGGTCAAAATGATTCAATATTAATTAATTCATTGGGTCTCGCCCACTTTACCTCAAAATCTATTCTCCAAATAATGAAGTCTAGGATTAGTTGTTTACTTTTGCCAAAACGATATTATTATGCTTTCAAAGATGAATCCCAAGATTTCAATTATCTTTATTACTGTGTTTGCCGTGGCTATGTCACGCTTAATTCCTCATTGGCCAAATGTAACCGCGGTTGCTGCCATTGCTATTTTTGGAGGAGCTACCTTAAGGAATTCTTTCGCGGCCGTTTTGGTTCCTATTTCTGCCATCTTTCTTAGTGATCTAATTATTAACAATACTTTTTACAGCGCGTATTACGAAGGCTTTGTTTTATTTGGTGATTCTGCCGGTTGGATTTATGGAGCGTTTATCTTAATGACCGTTTTGGCTCATTTTAGTATTAAATCTTTTAAAGTAGCCGCTATCATTTCAACGACTGTTTTAAGTACGTTGTTATTTTTCTTTTTGACAAATACAGGGGCTTGGTTAAGTTCTCCATTTTATGTAAAAGATGCAAGTGGCCTATTATTGGCTTATGAAGCGGGTTTACCGTTTTTATTAAATAGTCTTTTAGGTAACTTATTCTTTGTAGGTGTATTCTTTTATGGATACTCTTTCGTGACTGAAAAAAAGGCACAATGGCTTTTAGCTAAATAAAATTTACCATTCATTTTATAGGAAGCCTTCACACCAGTGAAGGCTTTTTTTATGCTGTGTTTTTCTTGGAGCCCCCCCCCTTCAAACCCGTAATCATCACGGGCTATGGCTTCCACAAGGAACAATGAATAATTCGTAGGAGATTTGTGAAAAAAATAGAATGGGAATGCAAAATGTAGCTTGACCTTTTTCTTCCAATGAATTGGATTAGAATTGCTTTATGACACGCATTTTCCCAATTACATATCATAGCATTAAAAAGCCACTAACTCTTATTAATGGCTCTAATTTCTTACTTATTCTTTATAAAACAGTTGCCATAAAGATTTTCTAATTCTGTTTTACAAACAGAATAGAAAACTATAATACTTCGACAGGCTCAGCACAAGTATGACAACTTGCTTCTTGTTTTTTCATAGCAAAATCAGAGGTCACTGAGCGGTAGCCGAAGTGTCATTTGGCAAGCTGCTGGGACTTATTTTTTATTTATCATTTGGCAATGTGCCTGGGGTATTTACAAACTAACTTTAGTCAGTTTAATAAGTTTTGATTTTTCTATATTTAATAAGTAATAGTTGTGAAAATTATAATTGAAATCTGATTGATTAAAGACAATTTTTGAATAAATCCCTGAAATGTAAAATCCTTCCTTTTTCTCTTTTAGTTCTAATAAAAATGTTTTAATCCATTTTTTTCTTTCAGTATCGTTTTTTGATATGCTAAAAGATGAATTTAATTCATAAATTAGACTCTTAAAAATATCTGAATCAACATTCATTAATTCCCATTTATAAGATTGCCTATCTACTTCCAGTTTAATCTTGAAGTTAGGTAATTCAACTAAATCATCTAAAGAGGGTGTTTTATTTTCAATAATGAAAATTTCAGTTTTATAAACACCACAATAAAAACTATTAACTTTATTAAGTTCAAAATCATTTGGCAAAATGCTCTCATTTTTACAACCCAAAAAAAAGATTATCAAATTAAGTAAAATCAAGACTTTATTTTTTTTCATTTGAATTTATTTTTAATGTATAGGGAATGCAAAATGTAGCTTGTCTATTTTTCCCTGTGAATTGGACTAGAATTGCTTTATGACAAGCATTTTCCCAATTACATATCATAGCATTAAAAAGCCACTAACTCTCAATTAGTCGCTCAATTTTTTTTCTAATACAGTTGCCATAAAGATTTTCTAATCCTGTTTTGCAAACAGGATTGAAAAACTATAATACTTCGACAGGCTCAGCACAAGTATGACCAACTTGCATCTTACTTATATTCAGACGGCAAGTTGCGGGACTGCTGAATTCCCAGTTTAATATTCTAAATATTCAATTGATAATTCGGCATTAGTACCTAGTTCATATATTTTTATTGACTCATGGATTTCTTGTTCCATAATTTGGGGGTTGCTTCCTATATTGTTTAGAAATAAATATACTCCTTTTTGGTCATCGATGGAAAAAATTGATTTATTTACTTTCTTGCTTTTGAATTTTTCGAATATATATTCAAATTCATCATTCTTTTTTCCACTAAAAGCATAAACAATAGCCATGTCATTTTTCTTGAAAAAGAAACCATGCTTTTCAAAATGTCTAGCTGGCATAACTTGAAATAACATTTGATCATCAATGGATAAGTTGATATGTAGGTTTTTAGCTCCTTTATCAAAGCATCTGTTAATAGCTTCTGATATTGGTAGTTTATGAAGTGGTTTATTTCTTTTAAATAGGTTAAACATATTAATTTTTTAATTCCAATTAAATATATGTAATGTATTCTAACACAGTTGCCATAAAGATTTTCTAATCCTGTTTTGCAAACAGAATTGAAAAACTATAATACTTCGACAGGCTCAGCACAAGCATGACAACTTGCATCTTGTTTTTAATCATTTGGCAAGCTGCTTGGGGGAGGTTGAATTTCTAATTCAGAAAAATAACATTCAACTATATATTCATCATAATAATTATTCCGAATAATACTTTGATTCTCACAGTTTTCATACAAATAACCAATCATTTTATGATTATTATTTTCCACATTCAAAATTTTCCTCTTAAAATGGTAGTATAGAAAAGGAGTATAACTTTCTCTTTTTTCACCATTTAGTATTGAATATTTTTGTTTCTGTTTTGCAATATACTTTTCAAGAGTAACTTGATAAAAAACACTGAAGACCAATACAATAGCAAGTATCCCTATAAAAACAAAAACTGCAATTTTTAAAATTTTCTTCATTTTGTAATACTATTCTATAATTGTCTCAGTTACTGGATGAAAATAATCGACTCCCTCATAGCCGGCATCTTCTATTGCCTTATCCTCCAAAATTTCTGGTAAAGAATAGGGAATTAACTTATCCACCTCATTTATGGCATCCTCTTCATTATATCCCGCACCCATATACGCATCGATTAGCAAGTTTTTAACTTGAGCTGTACACCAAGCTCCTCTGGCATTGTTATTCTTTTGATATCCATGGATTAAATCAAACGCAACACTCTCTACTTCTTTAGGCAAAGAAATTTTCAACCTCTGAACCAGGTCTCCACCTTCTTGATAAATTTTTACTGTAGCAGCTTCATCAATATATCTATATTCTATTGCACGACCAGAACCATCTGGAACATCAACATATACTGTTCTCCAATCAGCATTATTACCACTAGCAGGTAAATACAAGATTCCATTCGCCCCCGTTAATCCATATTCGTAAGTAGTTGAAATACCAATAGCAGTATGTCCTAAAAAGCCATAAGCAGAAAAATCTGCCGACATATTATAAATAAAGATGGTATCTCCCAAAGGATCACTATACCAAATCGGATTATTAGCAAAAGTCGCATACTGACTAATAGAAGGATTCGGCTTAGGATCTAAATTCCATCTTCTTCCTAACCTCGGGTCATATTGCCAAAACATTGCTGTGTAAGAGTTTCCTGCTCCAGCTATTTCATCGTCTTTCTCCTGTCCGTTAAACCCATAACGGTAAGCATCGGTTAATATAGAAGTAAGGGGATTCATTTATTAGTGGGGAAGTTTATCCTTAAACACACCATAAATCCAGGTACCCACAATGGCAAAGAAAATCACCACTAGGGCCATATAGGCTCCTGCGCCCACCAAGGTATATAAAGGTCCGGGACAAGCTCCCGTTAAGGCCCACCCCATTCCAAATATAGTTCCACCTACAATGTAGCGAACAATTCCTTTATCTTTTGGAGGGAATTCAATGACTTGACCTTCTAGGTTTTTGACCTTAAAGTTTTTAATAATTTGATTGCTGATCAACGATAGAAACACAGCTGAGCCAATAACACCGTACATATGAAAACTTTCAAATCGGAACATTTCATAAATACGGAACCAAGAAATAATTTCAGCCTTGGTAAACATGATTCCAAATACGATTCCTACCAAAATAAATTTTAAATACTTCATAGTTTCTTATTTAAAAAAGGAAAGGAATAACAAAATGAGTCACTAGGAGTCCGCCAATAAAAAAACCGACCACTGCAATTAAGGACGGGAGTTGCAAGTTGGCCAAACCGCTAATGGCATGTCCAGAGGTACACCCACCTGCATACCGAGTACCGAAACCGATCAACAAACCTCCAATAACCATTACCACAAAACCTCTTAGCGTAAATAAACTATCCCAACTTAATAATTCGGTTGGAAAAATACTAGTCTGGTAACTCTCTAATCCAAAGGGTTGCATGGATTCAATGGTACTTGGACTTAATAATATGGGCTCTCCATCAGATAAATATTGAGTGGCAATAAAACCTCCAATAACCGAACCTAATACAAACATTAAATTCCAAATTTGCGCTTTCCAATCAAAATCAAAAAACTTTACTTTTTTTCCAGCACCTGCTATAGCACAAGCGGTACGCAAAGTACTTGAAATTCCAAATGACTTTCCAAAAAGTACCATTAAGGTATACACAAATGCAATGATTGGACCTGCCACATACCAGGGCCAAGGTTGTTTCATAAATTCTATCATAATCTTCTGTAATACTGACTAATACAATACCTATTTACTTGGTTAAAAACAGGAACAAACATAGTCTAAAAAAACAATCTTGTTTTTGGAAAATTCACATCCCCAAAATGGGTAACCGATGACTACTTTTTCTCAAAGTTTATTATTCCTTCCAATAAATTATTGGCCATATGGATATCTTTAACTTGCTCAAAAACCAAACTCAATTTACTGTTTTTTTCCTTTAATTGTGCTCTTTTAGGATAGCGTTGAACAAAATCTAAAACCTTATGAAAATGAGAACTCTCGTAATAACTCGATTGCTGATCGCTCACAAAATACCCAATCAATTTATTACTTTTTAAAACCAATTTTTCAAATCCAATGTCCTTTGCTTTCCACTTTAGTTTCACCGAATCAATAAGTAATTCTGTTTCTTCAGGTAAAGGACCAAATCGATCCATCATTTGCTTAGCGAAAGTGGTTAAATCTCCAATGGTCTTCGCTTCAGCTAAAATCTTATACAGTTTTAATCTTTCGGATACATTTTGAACGTAGGCATCCGGAATCAAAATTTCCAAATCGCTTTCTAAAGCGGTGTCTCGAACATATTCCTTTTCCTCGTGTGCGTATAAATCTTTAAATTCTTTTTCTTTAAGCTCCTCAATGGCTTCATCTAAGATTTTTTGATACATCTCAAACCCAACTTCATTGATAAAACCCGTTTGCTCTCCACCTAATAAATCACCCGCCCCACGAATATCCAAGTCACGCATGGCAATATTAATTCCACTTCCTAAATCGGAAAATTGACTAATGGCTTCCATTCGTTTACGTCCTTCCCCGGTAAGAGCCGACATTGGCGGAGCAATAAGGTAACAAAAAGCTTTCCGGTTAGAACGTCCTACTCTACCCCGCATTTGATGCAAGTCACTTAATCCAAAATGATGTGCATTATTAATTAAAATGGTATTAGCGTTTGGAATATCCAATCCAGATTCAATAATGGTCGTAGCCACTAAAACATCGTACTCCCCATTGACAAATGCCAACATTCGTTTTTCAAGTTCTGGCCCTTCTAATTGACCATGCCCTGTAATTACTCTTGCTCCAGGAACGGCTCTACGAACCAAATTGGCAATTTCTTCCAAATTAGCTACCCGATTATTCACGACAAAAACCTGTCCATCACGACCTAATTCGTAACTAATAGCATCCTTAAATATTTGCTCGGTGAAGGTATGTACTTCCGTTTCCACCGGTTGACGATTAGGCGGAGGAGTACTAATCACAGATAAATCGCGCGCACCCATCATTGAAAATTGCAATGTTCGTGGTATAGGGGTTGCGGTCAGGGTTAAGGTATCCAAATTCTTTTTTAAGTTTTTCAGTTTATCCTTAACGCCTACTCCAAATTTTTGTTCTTCATCAATAATTAAAAGTCCGAGATCTTTAAACTCTACATCTTTTCCTACTATACGATGGGTTCCAATTAAGATATCCACTTTACCCTCTTTCAGTTTACGAATAACATCCTTAGTTTGTGTAGAAGTTCTAAAACGATTTAAATATTCTATGGTAACAGGAAAATCTTCCAAGCGTTTGGAGAAACTCCTGTAATGCTGACTCGCTAAAATGGTTGTCGGTACTAATATAGCCACTTGTTTACCATTTACTGCGGCTTTGAAAGCGGCACGAACCGCAATTTCTGTTTTACCAAACCCTACATCACCACATATCAAACGGTCCATCGGAGTTTCCGATTCCATATCTGCTTTTACATCAATAGTGGATTTTTCTTGATCTGGGGTATCCTCATATATAAAAGAAGCCTCCAATTCATGTTGTAAATAGGAATCCGGTAAAAACTGAAAACCTTTTACTGTTTTTCGTTCTGCGTATAAACGGATCAAATCGTACGCAATTATTTTTATTCGAGATTTAGTTTTCTGCTTGGTATTTTTCCATGCGGGTGAACCAATTTTATGTACCGATGGTACTTTTCCATCTTTACCCGAAAACCTCGAAATGCGATGCAAAGAGTGAATACTCACATATAAAACATCGTTATCTCGATATATTAGTTTTATAGCTTCTTGTTTTTTCCCATTATTATCCACCTTGACCAATCCCGCAAACTTACCCACTCCATGATCCACATGGGTCACATAATCACCCGTTTCTAATTTAGCTAAATCTTGTAAGGTAATATCCTGCTGACTTTTCTTAAAGCCTTCTTTTAAATGGAACCGGTGAAAACGTTCAAAAATTTGATGATCCGTATAACACGCAATTTTCAAATCATTGTCAATAAAACCCTGATGCAGGTCCAATAATATAGGCGAAAAATTATGCTGCTTCTCTAAGTCCTCAAATATGTTATGTAAACGATCAATTTGTTTGGCCGATGAAGAAGCAATCACATTTTGAATTCCAAGTGACTTATTCTCTTCAAAATTCTCACTTAATAGATCAAAATTTTTATTGAAATGGGGTTGTGGAGTTTGATTCACCGATAATTTCAACGCATCGGAATAGTAATTATTCATCCCGATCTCCACAATTTTACGGTGGCCAATAATTTCAATTATTTTCTTCGCCCAGACATAGAGTTTTTCTGGTGGCAATTGGATGGTTTCCTTCTTTTCTGTTTTAGGATACAATTCTACCGCTAGATTAAACTCCCGTTCTACTCTATCTAATGCAAACTGGACATCCTTAAACCAAAGGGTGGTTGATGGGGTAAAGAAATCAATAATATTGATTCTATTTTCTATCAACACCTGATTTCGCACATCCGGAACGATACTAATGTTATTGTAATTATGATCTGATAATTGCGTGGCTGGATCAAAGCTTCGGATAGAATCTACTTCATCCCCAAAAAACTCAACCCGGTAAGGTAAGTCATGATTGTACGAAAAAATATCTACAATCCCTCCACGAATAGCATAATCACCCGGTTTAGCTACAAAATCCTCATGTACAAATTTATACTCTTCCAGTAACTCATTAATGAAATCTCTTGGAATCTCATCTCCTACTTTTATCTCCAGTGTTTTACTTTTCAACTCTTTTCGAGTCACCACCATTTCGGACAAAGCCTCTGGATAGGTAATCACCACCACTTCTTTACGGTGACTTACGGCATCTAAAGTTTCGGTACGTTGTAAAACATCCACATCGTTGGTTCTATCTTCTCGATAAGGAGTTCTAGAAGATGCGGGTAAAAAGTGCAATTTACTCTCCGGAAGAATAGATAGAAAATCATTATGCAGGTAAGCCGCCTCTTCTCTATCATTAGCCACAATTAAATGGCTCCCTCTTAAATGGGTAATGACTCCTTGAACAAACAGGGATAAACCCGACCCTACCAATCCATTAATTTTGAAATGTCCGGATTCCGCATCCCGTAAATACATTTTAAGTTCAGTGGCTACGGAGTGATCTGCAAACGCTTCCTTCAGAGAATCTTTAGTCATTGGTTGATCTTATCGAATGTTTATGTGAATTGGTGGAGGAGTAAGTAAAACAGAAAGGTTGAATAAATATTCAACCTTTCCCGTTCAATTTATTCATCTTCTTTTAAGAAACGCTCTACATCTTTCACCATGTCTTCCGACCCTGTGAAATAGGCTATTCTTTGGTGTAAACCAGTAGGTTCAATTTCCATGACTCTATTTTTTCCATCGGAAGCTAAACCTCCTGCTTGTTCGGCAATCATAGCAAACGGATTGCATTCGTATAACAAACGTAATTTTCCATTTGGAGCAGTCGTGGTTGCTGGATACATAAACAAGCCACCTTTCAACATATTTCTATGAAAATCGGCCACTAATGAACCAATATATCTGGCACTATATGGACGATTACTATCTGGGTTTAATTCTTTACAATGTGCTATGTATTTCTTCATACCACTTGAAAAATGAGGATAATTTCCTTCATTAATCGAATAGATTTTCCCTTTTTTCGGAATCTGCATTAAAGGGTGCGATAGGTAAAAAGTACCTAAAGATGGATCTAGTGTAAACCCGTTCACTCCTTTTCCGGTGGTATATACCAACATGGTAGAGCTTCCGTAAATAACGTAACCGGCAGCTACTTGTTTGTCTCCTTTTTGTAAAAAATCTCTCATTTCCAAGGGTTGTCCTATGGGAGAAACTCTTCTATAAATAGCGAAAATAGTACCGATACTAACATTTACATCAATATTTGAAGACCCATCCAAAGGGTCAATCATCACTACATAATTACCGTTTTGGGCAACATGGCTATCAAATTGAATAAAATCTTCCTGCTCTTCAGAAGCCATTCCACATACTTGACCTTGCGATTCTAAGGCATCCATAAATACCTCATCTGCAAATACATCCAACTTCTGTTGTTGTTCACCTTGGATATTCTCGGCACCGTATGCTCCAGTGATATCAGCAATTCCGGCTTTATTAACCTCTCTATTTACTACTTTTGCAGCTAATACAATGGCACTTAACAAACCGGTTAATTCTCCTGTAGCATAAGGAAAATCAGCTTGTTTCTTAATAATATAATCTTCTAAAGTAACTAACTTCATAGTGTTTTCTTGAGGTTCAATTTAACGGCAGCAAATATAGTATGGGGCAAGTCTAAAACGAAATTCCAAACCCGTTGAATTCAAACATTTTTCACCATTTTTTCAGATTAACTTTCGGTGTTAAAATAGCCCAAATATTTGCAAACTAACCGTTATGAAAAGTGTATTTTTGCGCCACCAAATTTTGAATGTATGAACACTGCATTAAATACGATTGAAGAAGCTATAGCTGACATTAAGTTAGGAAAAGTAGTAATTGTTGTTGACGATGAAAACAGAGAAAACGAAGGTGACTTTGTTGCGGCTGCCGAAATGGTTACTCCAGAAATGATTAATTACATGGCCACTCATGGCCGAGGATTAATTTGTACTCCCATAACGGTAGATCGTGCGGAGGAAGTTGGATTGCAACTTATGGTAGGTAACACCTCCGACCCCCAAGAAACGGCTTTTACGGTTTCTATTGATTTATTAGGGGATGGAAATACAACTGGAATTTCTGCATCTGACCGTTCAAACACTATCAAGGCTTTATTAGCGGATGATGCACCCACTCGAACGTTTGGAAAACCAGGACATGTATTCCCGTTGATTGCAAAAAACGGTGGCGTTTTAAGAAGAACAGGTCATACCGAAGCAGCTATTGATTTAGCCCGTTTGTCTGGATTTGCACCCGCAGGAGTCATTGTAGAGATTATGAACGAGGACGGATCGATGGCTCGGTTACCAGAACTTAAAATCTTAGCAAAAAAATTAGATTTAAAACTGATCAGTATTGAAGACCTCATTGCCTTTCGAATGGAAAATGAGTCTTTGATTGAACGTAAATTTGAGACTTCTCAAAAAGTGGGAGATCACGAATACAAATTGATCCAATATGAACAAACCACTACGGGAGATATGCATTTCGCATTAACCTTAGGTGAATTCAATGAAGAAGAATCGGTGTTAGTTCGGGTTCATTCTAGTTACGTACAAGGAAATGTATTTGACGGGTTAAATTGTTCAACTGGTCCACAACTGCATGCCGCCATGCGTCAAATTGAAAAAGCTGGAAAAGGAGCTATTCTTTACATGCAACAAGAACATTCCGATACCCCCAACAACGGTATTACAGCCGGAGGTATTGATTCGGTAATTGCTAAAATGAACTCCGAAATAAAAATTGACAATCGTGATTATGGTATTGGAGCTCAAATTTTGCGTGATTTAGGAATCAGTAAGATGAAAGTAATGAGTAGCAGAACCATTAAACGAACGGGTATTGTAGGGTACGGACTTGAAGTAACCGATTACGTTCCTTTAGAGCTCTCACACCATGTATAAATCACTAATTAGACCGATATTATTCTCCTTCCCTCCCGAAAAGGCGCATCAATTAGTGATGGGCATTTTAAAAGCCAAATTGGCGGTACCTGGAGTAAGAAGTCTATTCAAATCGATGTTCACCCTGGAGGACAAAAGATTGGAACGGGAAGTTTTTGGCATCAAATTCCCAAACCCCGTTGGGTTAGCAGCAGGTTTTGATAAGAATGCCGATTACTACAAGCAAATGTCAGTACTTGGTTTTGGTTTTGTAGAAATTGGAACGGTTACCCCAGTGGGTCAACCAGGTAATCCAGCGCCAAGAATGTTTCGTTTACCGGCCGATGAAGGTTTGATTAATCGAATGGGATTCAATAATGGAGGTGTTGAGGTAGCCATTGAAAATTTAAAATCGCGTCCAAAGGATCTTATTATTGGTGGGAATATTGGCAAAAACAAGGTAACACCCAATAACGAAGCCATCAACGATTACATAACAGCATTTGATGCCCTTTTTGATTACGTGGATTATTTTGTAGTTAATGTGAGCTCTCCAAATACACCTGGATTAAGGGCGTTACAGGATAAAGGACCTTTAACTGAAATCTTAAACGAACTTCAAACTCGGAATCAAAAGAAAAGCCATCCTAAACCCATATTGTTAAAGATAGCTCCGGATTTAACAGATTCGCAATTAGATGATATCGTTGATATTATTACCGATACCAAAACAGATGGTGTTATTGCAACAAATACGACTATTAGTCGTGAAGGATTAAAAACCGACCAATCGGTAACGGAAGAAATGGGTGGTTTAAGTGGTAAACCTGTAAAATCAAGATCTACTGCGGTTATAAAATACTTACATACTAAATCAAAGGGATCCTTCCCGATTATTGGTGTTGGAGGAATTCAAACGGCTGAAGATGCGATTGAAAAACTAGATGCAGGTGCTTCATTGATTCAGGTTTATACTGGATTTATTTATGAAGGCCCGGCTATGGTAAAAAATATTTGTAAAGGAATTTTAGCTAAGGGTTAAGAAACTAAAAAACACAAAAAAAGCCCTTCATGTAAATTACATGAAGGGCTTTTTTAATATGTTAAAACTGCGATTTACATTAAAGCCGTTAATTTTCCTTCTAACACATCTTTAGATGCAGCACCCACTTGTTTATCTGCAACCTCACCATTCTTGATATACAAAACGGTTGGGATATTTCTAATTCCAAATTTCATGGATACTTGTGGGTTTTCATCCACGTTCACCTTAGCAACCAATGCTTTATCACCTTGCTCTGTAGATATTTCCTCAACAATAGGCCCAATTAAGCGACATGGTCCACACCATTCTGCCCAAAAGTCAAGTAACACGGGTTTGTCACTGTTCATTACTAATTCCTCAAAGTTCGCATCTGTGATTTCAACTGCCATAATTCTATACTTTTAATTTTATTATTCTCTTTTTTAAGCCATGCAAATTTAAACCATCGCTTTGAAATTGATTTGCAATTTGCAACACAATTCATTTCATTTTTCAAAAATCATCTTATTAATTTATTAACATAATCAATGGCGCTGTTGAAACCTTTCTAAACCACCACCCTATCTGCCACGAATGAATATTACCCCTCCTTATAATTGTATAAATATTAACGCTCTAATAACACCTCTACTATCCCAATAAAATAAGGGCAAAGACGTACTTTTGCAGCATGCAACATCGTCCGTTATCTGATTGGTTACCAATCACAAAAAAAGAAGTGAAAAATAGAGGCTGGGAACAGTTAGATGTAATTCTAATTTCGGGCGATGCATATGTGGATCACCCTTCTTTTGGTCCAGCCGTGATTGGTCGAATCATAGAGAGTTATGGGTTTAAAATTGGGATTATTCCGCAACCCAATTGGCGAGATGATTTGCATGAATTCCAAAAACTAGGTAAACCAAAGTATTTCTTTGCCGTTACTTCGGGCTGTATGGATTCCATGGTAAATCACTATACCGCAGGCTTACGAAAACGTTCGACCGATGCCTATACTCCTGGAGGAGAAGCAGGATATCGTCCAGACTACGCTACCACTGAATACACGCAAATTCTAAAGAAATTATTTCCAGATGTACCCGTTGTTATTGGGGGCATTGAAGCATCCTTAAGACGAGTAACCCATTACGATTACTGGTCTGATAAATTGAGTAAATCTATACTTGAAACCAGTGGTGCTGATTTATTAGTATATGGTATGGGGGAAGCTCCTTTAAGAGAGATTATCACCTTGTTGCAAAAAGGCGTTCCTTTTGAGCAACTCACCATGGTAAAGCAAACGGCTTACATGAAGCCCATCTCTGAAGAACTTCCAAAAAATAAAAAGTGGGACGATAAGGAATTAACATCTCATGATATTTGTGTCAATGACAAACTCAAGTTTGCTGCAAACTTCAAAGTAATTGAACAGGAATCCAATAAGGTAAATGCCAAACGACTTATTCAAAAATCTGGGAATAATAACTTAGTTATTAATCCACCTTTTGATACCATGACCGAAAAGGAAATGGATCGAGCATTTGATTTGCCATACACACGACTCCCCCATCCTAAGTATAAGTTTAGAGGGCCAATACCCGCATACGATATGATTAAGTTCTCCATCAATATCCATAGAGGATGTTTTGGAGGCTGTAGTTTTTGTACGATTTCTGCGCATCAAGGAAAGTTTATTGCGAGTCGTTCCGAAGAATCCATTCTTAGAGAGGTAGAACAAGTTTCGGAGATGGAAGATTTCAAAGGATATTTGTCTGATTTAGGTGGACCATCCGCCAATATGTACAAGTTAAAAGGGAAGGTGAAATCTATTTGCGATAAATGTGTGGCACCATCTTGTATACATCCTATGGTTTGTGATAATCTGGACACGAATCATGATCCCATGACCCAGCTGTATAAAAAGGTGGATGCCTTACCAAAAATCAAAAAAGCATTTATTGGAAGTGGGATTCGTTACGATTTATTGACACGTTCCTATAATAAAAAGGCAGACAATTCCATAGAGCCTTATATGGAACAAGTACTGAAAAGACATGTTTCGGGAAGGTTAAAAGTAGCTCCCGAGCATAGTTCGGATGCGACTTTAAAACTTATGCGTAAACCCAAGTTTGAGCACTTTATCGAGTTCAAAAAGAACTTTGACCGAATAAATGAAAAGTACAAATTAAACCAACAATTAATTCCGTATTTTATTTCTAGTCATCCGGGATCAACGGAGGAGGAAATGGCCAATTTAGCAGGAGACACTAAAGATATGGGTTTCCAGTTAGAGCAGGTTCAAGACTTTACTCCTACTCCAATGACGGTAGCCACCGTGGCTTATTATTCGGGATACCATCCGTATACCTTAGAAAAAGTATATACGGCTAAAAAACCATCGGAAAAGAAAAACCAACACCGATTCTTCTTTTGGTATAAGAAAGAGAACCATCAGTGGATTAGAGAAAGCTTGCGAAAAATTGATCGTTTAGATTTGGCGGAAAAATTATTGACTTTTCCTAAAAAAGGAATTCCAAAAGTTATTTCAAATGAAATCTTAACGGATCCCAAAGCGACTGATCCGGACCGTAAACAAGGAAAGTCAAAGAAGGTATTCAAGACCAAAACAACCGAAGGAAAGTTCAAAAAACCAGGTAAAGTGGAGTTTGATCACCCGAAAAGAAAAAAGCCACAAAAGAAAAGCACACGTAACAATCCAAATGCTAAGACAAACAAAAAACGAGTCGTTCGTTAAAGTAATATCAGGTTTTTTCGGATGGTTTCGGTTAACCATTCGGAAACGTGAGCTTCTTTCGCAAATTCGTTCCATTTTTTAACAGATTCTTGGACCTCATCCATTAATTGATTGGGTTTCTTGATATTCATTGCTTTTGCCACGGCAAGTAGATCTTGACGAGTAAAGTCCTTTCGCTTTCCGTTAATACTTAGGGCATGTTGACTCACCCACTGACTATCTTCTCGGTAGGCATAGCAAACATCATACGCAGGAGATAACTGCCAGACTCCATTTTGGGTTAATGTGAACGCAAAGTTCTTGGTATGATCGTCACAATTTTTAGCCATCACATTAAATACCATCCGCTTAAACATTTGAGCCGCATCGGGATAAGACAATCCCAAAACCCGCATGGTTTGGAACAGCTGTTCGTAGCTAAATGAATGGACCAAATTATAATCATAATGCTGCATGGCGCAGAAAGTTTGAACATGTAATTTTTCATCATGCCCTTTTCTATCAAATCGTTTCGTCATAAAATGAGCCCGACCATTCTCTTCCAAAAGTTGAGAAGTCATCATATCAATACCACAATGGGTAGCCATCAGGTAATAAGCCATTTCCACCCGTCCATAGCCCAAACTTTCACCAAATTGTGCCTCACTCACCCCATCCATTTTTAACAACCAATGCGTAAAACCTTTGGGTGCAATAGTTTGACCAGAGCGTACTTCCTTTGTTTTTTCATTAAATGCTATAATTGCCTTCGGACGCGCACCTCCAGCAGAAGTTCCAATTTTAAGAATATCCATCATGGCAGATTTCTCATCGGCATCCAAATCGGTAGTAAAAGAGGCTCTTTTATTCACCATTTTACGAGCCATATCCACCAAACTATCTACCTCAATTTGGAAAGGGCGTTTCTTAGACTCCAAACCCGAAGGTTCAAATTCTAAAGCTCCCATTCCTCGAGTTCCAATAAAACACAATTTCTCTACGGGATTCATACTATTGGGAGCTCTTCCATTTTGAGCCAAATACGAATTGATGAGTTGATTCCCGTAGTTATCGGGTAAAACATCCGCTAACAAACCGGGTAATCCTGAAAATGTGTGTGACTGATTCTTACCGGCTCTATTTTCAGGAAATGAAAATATCTGACTTCCATTCCCCAAAGGCATGAGGATTGGCGATAAATCAATGTTTTCACGATGAAATTGTGGATCGTATTGAAAACTCCCTAAACCCGTTTGCTCATTCCATACAATAGCTCCCGCTCTAATACCCCATATATGTACAAAAGCAGTGCTTACCATGACGAATCGGGTTTAGGCGTTTTATTGGAATTAGATTTTCTGACCCGATAACGTGTTTTTTGATCCTCTTTCGCTAATTGCATGGGGCTGACCTGAGGCTCTTCAAAAAAAGCTTCAAAAACGTGTAATTGCTTTAAACTACGCAATACTTGAATAAGGGTAAGGATATTACCCGACTCCCCTCTTTCTAACAAACTTAGTGTTGACCTACTCATTCCTGCACTTTTTGCCAATTCGGTTTGAGTTAGGTTTTGATTAACACGATGATATTTGATAAACACTCCCATTTTTTGGATAATGGTTACATCTGAATTAATCTGGATGCTATTGTATGAAAAACCAGTCATAAGGCCTTAATTTTACATGTAATGAATTGTTATTCATTCAAAGGTACAGCATTCAATTGAAATATCAAACCTCTATTTAAAGAATGATATTTCATGCATTAACTAATTAATCAATCATTAACGCATGAATTATCATGCATTAATAAAAAGTAAAAACAATCAGAGTTTTGTTGCTATTGTAAGGGAGGTATTTTTCAAGTACAAGCAAAACACGGTTTTAAAGAAATGAAGTAGCCGCCCCACTCTGACACCGTCAAATCCAGCAAATACGATATAAAATTTCTAATTCAGTTCGTTTAACTGAAATAATTCTTGCACGAATGCTACGGAATACATACTCGAAATCGATTTAATAAACTCTGGAAAATCAATACCCGAGGATGCATTAGCCTCATCTGAGATCGTACGAATAACGGTTAAGGGAATACCATACTCAAAACAAACCTGAGCTACAGATGCACCTTCCATTTCTACACATAATACGCCCGGTAAACCTTTCACAATAATTTCTCGCGCAACATCGGTAGATATAAACTGATCTCCGCTGGCAATATCCCCTACAAACAATTTCGGCTTTTGGATTCCAAACCTCTCCAAGTTTTGATCCGAAATCAATGCGTGAAGTTTTGAATCCTCCAAAACTACTTCTACCGCTTGTTTAGCTTTCTGTAATTTCTCCGGGTCCGAAACCAAATAGGTTTGATTTAATAGTGGGATTTCAAACTTTTGCATCAAAGGCTGTCCATCCAAGTCATGTTGAATAAAGCGTTTCCCCACCACAACATCACCAATTTTTAGTGCGGGATGAATAGCTCCAGCCACCCCAGTAAAAAGCACTTCCGTCACCCCATATTCATGAATCAAAGCAGTAACCGTGGTAGCCGCAGCCACTTTCCCCCATCTAGAGAAAACCACCACAAACTTTTGACCTTTAAACCAACCCGAAAAATATTCTCGCTGTCCAAAAGTGTCCATCGAAACATCTTCTAATAGTTGAGTAATTCCAGAAATCTCTTCGGGCATGGCCCCCATTATTCCAATTACATTGGTTTTTCGCATGCTTTATTTACCTTTTAATATTTGGGTATCATGTCCATTCAGACTAACGCTATTCTTTTCCTCCCAATAATTTCGGATTCTTTCCGGACCTTGTTTAGCCGACCAATCAGACAAAATAGAACGGTCTTCTTGATAATCCATTAATGGAACGGCATAACCACAAGAGCTTTGAACCATCGTTACTTTCATTCTCATAATTTGTCGGGAACCGCTATCTTTAGGGAACAACGCTATATAATCTTCAAATTCTTTATCTCTAGGGTGAAAAACTTCACACGTTCCATATAAGCGTAAAATCATCGGAGCTCCCTCAAAAGCACAAAACATAATCGTCATTCGATTGCTTTCCATAATATGGGTAGCTGTTTCATTTCCACTACCGGTTAAATTATGCCAAACGACTGTATTCTCATCTATCACTCGAAAAGAATCCAAACCTTTTGGAGATACATTGACATGGCCCTCACGCATAGCAGTACCCACAAAAAACATTTTCTGATTTTTAATAAATTCTTGATGCTTAACGGATATACTCGGAAACTTTTTTGCCATATGCTCACGGTTTAAAAAATCAAATATAAGCGCTCTTTTTAAAGAAAGTTGTTATCCTAAAATAACTAATCAACATCCTTTGATATACCAGCTACTATTGTATTTTTAACTCTTTAACATTCACACATTGATTTGTATATAAAATGAAAGTAGCACATTTTTTATTGGCTGCAGGTTTAGGAATATTCTCTCCTGGACTCACTAGCGCTAACCAACCCTTCCAAGTAGACATAGACATACCTTCTCCTGTTCCTTCCGGGTTAAGTAAAATACAAAAACAAGAAGCGTTATTGACTTCCAAAAAATGGATTTGTATGGACGTCAGTAAAAAACGACTAACCAAAAAATTAGACTTTGATATTGGAAATGAATTTGGTTTAAGTATTGATAAAAAATACACTTTCAAAAACAACAATTACGATTATAGCAATGGCACCTGGAAAGTGGATGGGAAATTTTTGTACTTCTTTTACAACGCCCCCGGTACAGAAAACAAAACAGAAACGAGTAAATACAAAATCATTAAACTCAACCAAACGACTTTAATATTGAAACGTTTAGATCGTCCGAAAGGCAAAATCACTTTTAAATAAAATTGGAATGAAAAGATTAAGTTTATATGGACTCCTTATAGCTGGAGCTTTAGTTGTTGGGTGTGGTAGCGGAAGAGAAGTGACACGTGTGGATCCTAACACCCAAATGGATATTAGTGGTCGTTGGAATGATACCGACTCTAGACAAGTAGCCGATGAAATGACGAGTGATGTTTTAAGCCGTCCTTGGTTAACTCGATTTACCGAGGCCCATGACGGAAATCCACCGGTAGTTATTATTGGAGAGGTTATTAATAAAAGTCACGAGCATATTTCCTCGGAAACCTTTATTAAAGATATTGAGCGTGCTTTTGTAAATTCAGGGAAAGTTCGTGTAGTAGAAAATGCAGCTTTACGTGAAAAAATAAGAATAGAGTTAGAAAGTCAACAAGGAAATGCAACTGAAGAATCTAAAAAGAAACTCGCTAAAGAACTCGGAGCTGACTTCATTATGAATGGTACTATAAACTCTACGGTAGATGCTTACAAAAACGAAAAGGTAATTGCCTATAAAATCAATTTGGAGCTGGTTACTATTGAAACCACCGAGAAAGTATGGATTGGCGACAAAGAGATTAAGAAGTATGTTAAAAATTAATAGTTTAAGGGCTACGGCCCTTTTTCTTTTTGTTAGTATTTCGGTAGGAATGACCTCCTGTACCTCTCCCTCCTTTTATAAAAAGGCATACGGTTTTAATAAGACCATTGCTGCCGGAGATTTTGAGGCCGCAGAAATTATGCTGGAGGAAAACAAAGACAAATTGGAAGACGGAAAAATTCGATTCCTCTACTTTGTGAATGCCGGGATGGTGGAACACTTAAAGGGAGACTTTGAAAAAAGTAACGCATTTTTTGAGCGAGCTGATTTATTTGTAGAAGACTTTCAAAAGAAGGCCTTGGAAGAAGGAGCCTCCCTTCTCTTAAATCCAAATATTAGTACATATCAAGGAGAAGATCATGAGGTTTTACTTATCAATTATTATAAGGCACTTAATTATTACCTACTCGGAAATACCAATGATGCGTTAGTGGAAGTAAGACGTCTCAATCTCCAATTACAATCTCTAAGTGATCGGTATAAGGACGACTCTAAATATACCCAAGATGCTTATATGCACTTATTGATGGGACTTATTTACGAAGCCAACAGAGATTATAATGACGCATTTATTGCGTATCGGAATGCCTACGAGATATACCAAAGTGATTATTCCGTTATGTTTGGGATCTCTGCCCCGGAACAACTCAAAAAAGATCTCATCCGATCGGCTGTTTTATCGGGAATGAGCGATGAAAAAAACAGCTATGAAAAAGAGTTTAATTTAAAGTACGAGCCCACTCCGGGGCAAGGAAATTTAGTTCTGCTTTGGCACAATGGGATGGGTCCTATTAAAGAGGAATGGGGAATAAATTTTGCCATTGTATATACAGGTAATGGATGGATCAATTTTGTAAGTAAAGAATACGGACTTACGTATCCCTTCTATGTAGGGAAGACCGATTTGGGTGCCGTGACGTGGATTAAGGTAGCATTTCCTAAATATGTGGAAAGAACCATGTTGATTAAAAACGCCACTTTAGAAAATGGAGATGAAAAACATGCGGTTGAACTCGTAGAAAACATCAACGCCATATCCTTTAAAGTGCTAGATCAACGTATGGGACTCGAATTTAGTAAAGCCCTTTTACGTGTGGCCTTAAAACAAGTGGCTGCCTATAAAATTGGAGAGAAAAATGACAGTCCTGCTTTGGGAGCTGCACTCAGTTTTGTGGCCTCCGCAACCGAAAGTGCGGATACTCGAAATTGGCAAACTTTGCCCCATAGTATTTATTATGTTCGTGTTCCCTTAAAAGCCGGAAAACATGAACTTAACTTCGCATTACAAGGAGTGATGGGCAAACATGAGAACCATGAAATACAGGTAAATATTATTCCAGGTGAAACTGTTATTTATCCATTTTACACCATGGCAGCATCCGACCCTGAGGCGGTACCTGTACCTAAATAACCACCCATGCATCTTTCACATCCGATTTCTCCTGCTGTTAAAGAAGCCCATTTCGGAGGAAGTGGGCTCATTAATGCTGACAAAGCAAGTGATAGAAACGGCTATCTATACCCTAATGGAAGTAACTCAATTGGTGCAATTCGTTATTCTCTCGAATTTGGAGGAACAAGACTCAAACGAAAAGCCTCTTCTTCTTGCATAATTTCTTTCACGGCAATTTTATATTGAATTACATTCTTGGCCTTCTTAATTTTCTTATACACTTTTTTAGGATTATTAAAACCAATGGCATAATACTCCCAAAAGTTGTGCATTTTGGACATTAAATGGCTTAAACCTTGCAAAAACACATCGTATTCATCAAAAAGACGATTATGGAATTCATACAATTTTTGTACACTATCCTCTGGGAATACCGTGGAGTTAGCTTTGATCATCGAAGGTAAAAACGGATCGGCTATTAATCCCCTACCCATCATAAAATGGTTAATGCTGGGGAAACGTTTTTCCATTTCTCGGAATACAGCTACCGAGGTAATATCTCCATTGTAATACACGGTTTGCTGCGTGTGTTTCAAACAGTTTTCGAACGATTCCAAGTCCACCGCACCTTTATATAATTGTTTCCCTAGTCGGGCATGGATCGCAATATTCTTAATGGGGTATTTTGCAAGAACAGGAAATACATCTAGAATTTCCGTGGGCTCATAATATCCCATTCGCATTTTCATAGAAACCGTGATATCGGTTTCACTATGCACACGATATAAAATAGCGTCAATCTTTTCAGAATCTTGAATCAATCCGGAACCCATTCCTTTTTTACAAGCCATTGGGTAAGGACAACCCAAATTCCAATTCAATTCTTTATAACCCAAACTTTGAACATATTTGGTGACAAACAAAAACTCCTCTGCACTTGCGGTCATTACCTGAGGAATTAACTCAGGCACTCGATTATTGGCTGGATCCAAGTCACGTCTGTAGCTACTCTTAATGTCCAACTTTCCATTTAACCGGATATATGGTGCGTAATAGGTATCAATACCTCCAAATATTTCATGGAGTGCATTTCGAAATCTAAAATCGGTAAATCCTTGTAAAGGAGATGATATTAACGTTTTGCTCATGTGTTTCAAACAAGCGGCAAAAGTAATAAGTTCAGGGGGTTATTTTAGCGGACCGTCATACTTTTTAGGCAATTGAATTCCATTTCTGTCACTGGTCCATATCAAACTGGTAATCCACCAACGAGAACCATCAAAAAACAACTGGTAACTGTTCACTCCTTTCTCTTCGTAATCTAATTCCTTAGCATAATACCCTTGAAAAACAGTGGCTAAACCATTGTACTCCTCTATAATACTAGAAATTTCATATTCAATAAATCCATCCGTTTCGTAAAACTTCATTCCTAGACGGACAAACTGACCCAAACTGTAAACCTGATGTACGGCATTTCCTAAAGAATCATGATTAACTACCGATATTTGCGCTTTCGGATCAAACAACATTCGAAACGCCTCCCAATCTCGTTCTACCCCCTCTTCTCCAGAAACGATGGTTAGCCCTTTGTTCACAATTCCTTCAATGGTTAAAGTGTAATCCGGATAATTGATGGTGGAGTCTTGAGCAAATCCAACAAAATTTACCGAAACAAAAAAACAAAATAAAAGATTTTTCATATTCAAAATTTTCAGCATTCCCTATCCATTAACAGGAAGTAACATACCCACAAATTAATTCCAATGTTGATCAAACTCTAAATTCAATCGGTATAAAGTACTCGAATCATTTTGGAAAAGATCTACGGTATACGATTTACAATTTTGCGCTTCAAAATTTTTGGTTCTACTTAAACTGATCAGACTAGAAGCTTTACCCGCTTTAATTTTCACCTTGGTTTCATGCGGATAAAACACTTGATTATCTCCGGATTGTAAAATACTGGTATATAGGGAATCCCCAATAACGTCTACCTCAAGACTCACATCAAAATCACAATAATTAGTCACATTCAAACTCGGTCCTGTGCCATCGCAATCTTCTTTACAGGCTGAAAACTGGATGAACAATAACACCGCTAAAATCCCCAGAATTTGAATCAGATAAATTTCCAATTGTTTCATAACATATTCAATTTAAACAATTCACACGAAACATAAGACTACCATCAAAATTATTTATCCAATTATTCAAATCAAGTAGCGTATTCGAACCGGTATCATTTTGCTTCCTGTTTCCACTCTAAGTTAAAAATCAATAATTTACGTTCTTTATCCATAGACCACAACCCACAGCTTTCAAATCCAGATTCATTTTCAGAAACCCCGTAACTACTGGACTACAGGCAGATACACACACACAACATGCTTTAAACTTTAGTATTTATATGAACCATATATATTAAATTCAATAATTCGTTGCCATTCTTCCGAATCCATTATGCACATAATAATGGGAAAATAAATAATAGTTATCCTATTCTACTTTTTAACTTAGGACACTTGCTCAGTACAAAAAGATTGCTTCTTTTGTAACCGATTCTCAAAAGGGAATATTTAACTATTTTATTTAATTCATCAACCAATGAAAAAAATTTTATTAGGAACGTTGCTTATTGGAGCAATGTTTGGAAAGGCTATAGCCCAAGAAGTTTCTGTTGACTGGGGAACTTCATTTGACGCAAAAACGGAAGTCCAAAAAATTATCGGAGAACAAGACGAAGTTATGTATGTCTTTTCCAAAAAAGGAAAAAAAACCTTTTTACAAGGCTTTACGGGAGAACAAAATGATTTAAAATTTAGTGAACAATTTCTGTTACCCGAATACAATGGCGAGAAAACCACCGTAATTGATATGGTAATGACCGATGTAGGGCCACTTGCAATTGGGTATCAGTACAGTAAGAAAACAGGAAAAGTAAAAGTTTACGGCCAGAAATTTACCCTTGGAGGAAAAATACAGGGTAAGGGAATAGTTATCTTGGAGACAGTAAACCGAGTAAAAGTAAAAAACAACAAGGTGGTTATTGATTTATCAAGAGATAAATCAAAAATCATGTTCACCTACATGAGGAATGAAAAGAAAGAGGATATTCTTCATGCGGATATTGTTGTAATTAGTAATGACCTAGATGTACTTTCTACTCGAACCGTTGATCACAGTTTTGAAGAAGCGAAAGGAGAAGATCGATTCTTTCAATACGAAGTTCATTTAGATAATGATGGCTCATATATTTCATCTGTTCAAGAAGCTATTTATAGAAAAAATGAAATGCCCGATTATTCATTTACCATTAGAGATTTTGATTCAGAAGGTGAACAAGTAGCCGAAAAAACCATTAATTTTCAAGATAAAGGAATTTATAAACCATATATCTTCTTTGATGAAAAAGAGAATTCATTTCGAGTAGTGGGTATGTATGCTGAATTTAAAGGTAAAAAGAATAGAATTCCGGGGTATTCAGGTGTTTATTCGGCTGTAATTGAAAGAGGTTCTTTAGATGTTTTGGAAAAACAAAGTACTGTTTTCCCAGATGAGTTCTTAAAGAAATTTTACTCTGAGAAGAAAATTGCCAAGGCAAACTCTAAAGATAAAAACTTGTACGTGAGTTCAGGATTTGGAATTGATCACGTATTTATTACCGGTGAGGGCAACATGATCGTGAGTGCAGAATATTACACTAAAGAAAGAAAACAGGATAGCAAGGGTAATTATTACACCGTTTGGACCTTTGGAGCCATTATGGTGATGAGTATTAATCCTGAAGGTGAACTAAACTGGATCAACCATGTTCCCAAATACCAAGTTACTTCGGTAAGAGATCTTCCAATTGGCTTAGGTGGAATTACCATTTCGATAAAAATGGCAGAACCAAAAATACTAAACAATTGGTCGTATGTTCCTGGATTAGGGGAGAACCATTTTTACATTTTGTTTAATGACCATAGAAAAAATACGGGCGAAGAAAAAGAAGGAAAATCTAAGGCTTTAGTAAACCCTAAAAAAAGTATTCCATTTAAAATTACGATGGATCTGGAATCCGGAAAATTCACCAAAGAGGCCATGATTTCTGGAGAACAAGAAGAAACATATATGGCTCCAAGAGTAATTCATAGAATTGCAGACAACGAATTTGTAGTTTGGGCTGTAAAGCGGAAAGAAAACAAATTTGGAAGAGTCAAGTTTGAGTAACCTGCCACTTTTTCAAAGAACACAAAAAAGCGAGAAAAGAAATTTTCTCGCTTTTTTTATTCGCTCCATTGGTATTTATCACACCAACATAAAATCTCGTTTTTCTAGCTCTACCCCGTTAATGATCAAGGATACCTGATGCAGGCCTATATGTAATTTCCGAGTTGTGATTACTTTAAAAGATTGTTTCCGTACCACAGAAGTTTTTGAGTTTGCCCCATATTTTTTCTCCGATATTTTGTACACTTTTTTTGACAAGGTGCCATTGGCTTTCTGATAGTAAACCCCGTACTCTACCCGTAAAAGCTCATCGGTAGTACTGGTATTTTCCAAATTAAACTCAAACTCCAATGACTCCCCAATTTTCACCGTTGGGGTATTTACCTCGAATCGATGAATTTTAATAGATGCCACAGAACCGAAACCAAACAAAGGCATCACTTGTTTGTCCCCCAGCTTAAGAAGCGTTCTACAGCCATGTTTAACCAGTTTATCGGTAGCCTCAGAGTGGCCAAGCCACTCCTGTGCAACTTCAATTACTCTTTGTGGGTGATCCTTAGAAATATCATTGAGGTTATTAGCCACACTTCTTCGTACATACTCCGAAGAATCATTCTTTAAAGCTTCCAATATGGGGAGTAAACCCACCGGATCTTTTTTAAATGATTCAATGGCCATGGCCCA
The DNA here is from genome assembly GCA_913062955.1 of uncultured Flavobacteriales bacterium. Lineage (GTDB taxonomy): Bacteria > Bacteroidota > Bacteroidia > Flavobacteriales_G > Salibacteraceae > CAJXZP01. Next base: position 74,516 of record CAJXZP010000006.1, read on the forward strand.
AGGTAATCGAGGTCGAGAACCTTCACTAGCCAAACGTCTTACGTGTTCTGAACGATGGTATGTCCAACGATACAATTGGTGCAACATATCGCGTTCGTATTGAATAATGAACGGACGGATAGCAAATTCACAACTCACAAATTGGGTGATGGTTTCCATAGCCGAAATAGAGACGGAATATTCCTCCATCCCATAGACTTCCAAAAAATCTGGATAGATAATAAACTCCAAATTATTGGCTTTAAAACCCTGTTCCTTCATGAAAGGTATGGAGTCCAGAAGCAATTGTACGTTTGCTGAATACGAGTTGGATAATTGCATATGCAAGCATATTGAAATATGTCGCATACGCTGTTTTAACTCTCTTTTCTCCCAATACTCATCGTAAATAGAGGCTAAGAAAGTGGTTTCATTAAAAGCGGGATGCACGTATTGGAATCCGGCAATGAAACGGGTGAAAAAGTGTTGATTATAAATATTCTTTAATGGTTCCATGATGGTGGTTTACATAGAAATTTAGTGACAGTGTCGTAAAAACAATTAGCTACGGATGTTCTGCAAAATACTTGCTAAAATCAAATTTACGATCTTCAAATTTTTGGTTCCGGACTTGAAATTCTTGAATTCTATCTATCCTAAAAGCCCGGTATTCGTTACGTAAATGACACCAAGCCATGAGTATCCATTTATTCGAAATAGAATACATAGCGACCGGTTCAATTTTACGCTTACTGGTTTCAAAATCGTTTGCTTTACGGTAACTGATATCAATAATTTGAAAATTGGTAATGGCGATTTGAATTTCAGAAAGTGTATCGCTTGGTAATTTCTCAAATGGTTTGTCCAAAACCACAATCTTATCGTGTAAATGTTCGCTTTTCTCTAAAACGGAATCTTTAAAAACCGATTTAATCTTGGTCAAAGCATCATCAAAATCACGGATAAACGAAGTGTCTTGACTATTAGCTACCATGTGTCTGGCAGTAATCAAAGCATTGGCTTGTTGCTCCGAAAATTGAACCGGTGCCACGGTATATCCCTCTACCAAAGAATATCCCTTTCCTTCGATGGTGACTACAGGTACTCCAGCTTCTTCTAGCTTTCGGATATCGCGATAAACCGTTCGAATGCTGATATCAAAACGTTCGGAAACCTCGGTGGCAGTTAACAGCCGCTTTGATTTAAGCAACGTTAATATGGATATTAATCGTGAAAGTTGACTCATATTGGAGAAACAAAGGTAACCCAGGTATTATTGCCTGCGCTACCCCATTACGTCTCTTTTATTTCATCGAATGCAAGGCTATTTTATTGCCTTCCGTATCTATAAACAAAGCCATAAAACCATTTTCTCCAATCGCCATTTTAGGTTGGATAATTTTTCCTCCTGCAGGCTCTACTTTTGCCAAAGCAATACTTAAATCTTCTCCTGCATCTAGGTACAAGTTTGGACCATCAGTAGTGGGTTTCATACTTTCGTGTTGCATAATTCCACCTCCAGAACCATATCCGTCTTTATTATGAGGGAAAAAACCATATTTACCATCAGGCATTGGCATATCGGTAATTTCTAATCCTAAAATAGTCGTGTAGAATGTTTTTGCCCGATCGTAATCAAGAGCAGGAATTTCAAACCATGTCATTGCGTTGTTCATTATGTTTTCGTTTATACGTTTAACTTGAGTCAAAAGTACCGCCCTCCGTGTCAGAACATGTCAGGGGTATTTTCTTGTTAAAATTCTTAGCAATTTACCTATCTATTCCTGTGACATCAGTAGCCCTAGGACACCCTTTAAATTCAAAGGGTTATCCGACTCCTCTACACCAACCCACCTTTTTTTAAAAGGTCAATATTTACTCCCGTTTCATTCTTATATACCCCACTTTTCAATTCTAATCCACCACTCTTGAGATAAGCTAAAAGATTCATTAGTTTGGGCTTAGTCGTTTCTCCCATTAAAACGTTTAATCCCATTTTTGGAGGTCCAAATTCTTTCATTTTCGCAACGAGGGCATTAAAAAATTCAATTCCGGCTTGGGTTTGATCGGTAGATTGTTCTTTTGTTAAACCCAATTGCGTCAAAAAGGAGTCCATTTCATCCTCTTTGAACAGAAAACTAAGGTCTGATGTACTTGCCCACGGCATGGGGTAATCCACTTCTTCCTTCCCTTTTTTAAAAATATCGTAATACAGGAAATAGCCCCCTGCTTTAAGAACTCGACTTATTTCAGAATAGAATTTTTTCTTATTTGGAATGTTCATTTGTACATGTTGCGTCCAGATTACATCAAAAGAATTATCCTCGAATGGTAACCGAGTGGCGTCTCCTTGTATGAAAGTAGTTTTACGCTCGAGTTTTACAAGTTTAGAAAGTTCCTTAGCAGTCCTTATGTACTCATGACTAATATCTATGCCTGTGGCTTGACAATTGTAATCGTCCGCAAGCATTCTACATGGTCCGCCAAGTCCACATCCCACATCCAAAACGGATGCTTCATATAGGTTTACACTCTTAGCCAATTCTTTGGATACCACTGCCCCTCTTACATGAAACTCATCGGCACCCGAAATGTCGGATCTTTTGACTTTATGGAGGTCGGTACCTTGTTCTTTTAATCGACTAACGATATCTTCATAAAGCCCTTCTTTGAGGTAATGTTTTTCAATACTTTTATTGAGATTGTCCATACGGAATGATTTTGGTTTATGTTTCATTCTAAATTAAGGCCATTAAAATAAATAACCGCATTATTAAAGACTCTATAGGTGATTGAAGGTCTAAAGATAACTGTAATTTCAAAAAAAACAGCAATTTTGTAATACAATTGTGGCGTTTCTTTTTGTTCCTAAAAATGAATTCTGCCGTGTATTTTGAATAAAAAAAGTCACCAAAGGCTATGAAAGAAAATAAACAAGAAATAAAGTATTTCGTTGCCACTGAACTAGAAAAACGTCTGCCTTTTGCGATAACCACCTATGAGGAGATTATGAAGACAGATCATATATTCACTCCTTCCTTACGTGATTTTCACGTGATATTTTGGATAAAGAAAGGTGTGGGAGAATATTTTCTAGATTTTAAAAAATATGAGTTTAAGGCAGGTACTATTATCTTTTTGTCTAAAGACCAATTGCATTATTTTTTACCGTTTAAACCGGATGAAACTGAAATCATTTCCATTGGTTTTAAACCCGAGGTAATTTACCGCAATGATTTAGGTCTAGAGCATCTTTTCAAGTTCAATTCAAATTCTTATCAAACCGCACGGCAAACCATACCTGTTCCTTTAGCTGAAGCAGTTCATTTTCAAAAGTATTTTGATGACCTAATGCTTATTTCTCAAAGTTGGAAGAAAGAATACCAGTACAAAGGGTTTTACCATAACCTGTGTTTGTTTTTATTGAAATGTGAAATTGTTCAAGAATATCAAAATGAGATTAATGGGGAAGCTCAAAACAACAACTTAGCAGACTATTTGGCTTTTAGTCAATTGTTAGAACAGCACTATAAAACAGAATTTAAAGTGGCGTTTTATTTAGAGGAAATGAATATGAGCTTAAAGATGCTCACCAAACTCACCAAGGCGTATTATAAAGTATCCCCAAAATCGGTCATAGATGAAAGGAGAATATTAGAGATTAAAAGACTTTTAAAAGGCACCTCTAAGTCCAGTAAAGTCATCGCATACGAACTCCAGTTTGACGAACCAACAAACATGTTTAAGTTTTTCAAAAAGCATATGGGAGTAACGCCTAAAGAGTTCAAAAACCAAGTTTAATCGGAAGGCTCCGATCCATTTACCGACTTAATTTATCATTTACTTCATTCTAAAATTCAAAACTTTAATGGACGATTTTTCACCCTTTAAGGAATTATCTACACCTTTTTAGAGAAGGCGATCCTTCGCAAATTTGTCCCCGAATTAATAACGGAAATAAAATTAAGGATTATGAAAAACAGAACAGTATTAGTATTAGGCGCAACCGGAAACCAAGGAGGAGCAGTGGTAACAGCATTATTGAAAGACCACCATAAAATTATTGGGGTAGCTAGAAATGTAGAGTCTCCAAATGCTCAAAAATTAATAGACCAAGGAGTAGAAATGGTTTCAGCAGATTTCACTGACAAGGCTTCTTTAATGGAATTAATGAAAAAAGTAGATACTGTTTTTGCCATGACTACCCCTGGTTGGGGAGGGGATATTGCCGCAGAATTAAGGCAAGGGTTCAACATTATAGATGCCGCAAAAGAGGCCAACGTGGAACATTTAATTTACAACTCGGTAAGTGATGCAAACACTTCTACCGGCATTGGTCATTTTGATAGCAAATACGAAATAGAAAAACATTTAAAAGCTTCAGGCCTAAATTACACCATTGTTGCACCCGCATATTTCTACGAAAACATCTTTTTTCCATATGTATTTGATGCGATTAAAGCAGATGGAGAATTGCGTATTGCCATGCCAGCTGACACCAAACTACAGCAGATTTCCGTTGCCGACATTGGCAAGTTTGTTGGGACCGTGGTAAACCAAGGAGAAAAAATGTTTGGACAAAGAATAAACATAGCTGGCGATGCCATTTCTGGCGAAGAGGTCGCAAAAGTGCTGACCAAGGTGTTGGATAAAAAGGTTACTTATAACGGTTTCTCAACGGATTATCTAAAACAACAAAGCGAAGAAATGGCCAAAATGTTCGACTGGTTTAACGAAGTCGGATATTCCGCAAAATTGGAAGATCTAGCCCCTTATCACCTGATGACCTTTTCACAATGGGCCGAAAAACAGAATTGGGCGGCTTACCTTAAATAAGGTAATTAATCATTTCAAGGCATCCCGTTTATTAAAAAATCAGAACTAGGATTAAAACAAAAATTATGAATAAGAGAAATAAAATCATCTTTATCATCGTAAAGGTATTGTTTACCATCATCATCATGATAGGCACTGTAATGTACTTTACTAATCACGAATTAGTGGCTTCAAGGATCGCCAATTTGGGTTATCCAACCTATATCATTTATCCTCTTGGAATTCTCAAGTTACTAGGTCTTATGACCATTTGGATTAGCAAATCGGTGGTCTTAAAAGAATGGGCTTATTCTGGATTATTATTTGTACTTGTACTTGGAGTATCCGCTCATGTAAGTATTCAAGACAATGAGTACTTGCCGGCATTAATGGGCTTAATATTTGGTCTAATATCGTATGTTTTTCATCGTAAGGAACAAAACATAAAAGTAGTCCTAGCGACATAGGAATTCATCCGTTTGGAATGGATCAGTTCGCACTTCTTACCGGTGCTGAAAAGGATATGGCAAGGCTAATAGTATAGCCTTGCCATATAATGATAAAAAAGGAGTCCGCTTGAGCGGAAAACATAGAGGCAATGGATTAAATGACCTTAAATATGGAGCTGGGGTAATTAGTAAAGAACTTAATAGTCCCCGTAACCAAGTTTTTCTGGAACCAAAATGCCAACGGTTTTCTTAATTATTGTGTGTTGTTACTTGGTTATAAACCGCTTTGTACCCCACCAACCTACCGATGGGTGCGAACAGATTAAAAATGATTTTTTGGAGCATCCAATTCGGTTGAGCTAATCTAATTTCCTTTTCGAAATGAAGTAAGATAAGTGCGGTTCTAAAAATATTTGGAGCTCCACTTTTATTCAATTTACCCTCTCTAGCCAACACAAAAAAGCTTTCAAATAAACGGTCAATATTTAATGCCGGGAAAAACTCTTGTACATAATGTGCATCTTCAAGACCTGGATTGTAAAAACTATGGGGCACATTTTTAGGAATAGATATAATATCTCCCACCGAAGCCACCTGTTCCTTACCATCTATATGAAACAAAAGTTGCCCCTTTGTCATCGTAAACCGATTCTCCTGATACGGATGGTAATGCGATTTTTCACGTTCAGGTGTCATCGGACTAATGCATTCAATCGAGAGTTGCGCACCGTTGGTTTCTGCCCCTGTTTTCAAAAAAAACCATCTGTTGACCCGTCCGAATATTGACTATTTTATCGCCTTTCTTTATCATGGGTTTATGGTTTATCTGTTGTCGGTAATTTGTATTTGCCAATGTAAGGTATCACGTCACCCCCTATATACAGGTATCCATTAAATTCTTTTACAGCGCCTGCTTCGGATAGAATTAAACCTTGCGTATCAAACAGAGTTTCTATTATTTCACCCGTCATCGAAATATTCATAACCATCCCGAAACGTTCTGCTTTTGGCTGCATAAATTCTGGCAATGCGTAAACAAATTTTTTCATTCCAATTTTCGGATGAATCTTATCTAAGGCTTCACTTCTTTTTGTGGAAAACCCTAGCCAATAGCTACCGTCTTCTCGAATGGAAATTCCATTAGGAAATCCGGGCAGATTGTCAATGAAAGTTTCTACCTCTCCTGCCTTTTCGCCAACCAACCAGTACTTAAGAACTCTGTATTTGGTGGTTTCAGCCATCAGCAGATAGTCTTGATTTTTTGATACGACCACTCCATTTCCAAAATAGGTACCCTCAATGAGCGTTTTTACTTTTTTGGTTTCAGGATTATATCTGTATAAACCACCCAAAGGCCTCATTTCCATAATAACCTTTCTTCCATACTTTATAGTGTAAGCAGACTCTTCGGAGGTATTTGAAAAATAAACCATTCCATCATCGGCAATATCCAATCCGTTTGGAATAAGAAATGGGTTTCCATTTTCATCGCTTGAAGCCAAAACAGTTACTTCCTTTTGAGGACTTATGCTAATCAACCCTTGCCTATGACTCAAAGCCAATAGATTACCGGCTTTATTGAAATGTAATCCGCTTACCCAAGATCCCGAATTATAAAATTCTTCCACTTTCCCGGATGAATCAATTTTCAGGATCCTACCGTCAATAAAATCTGCATTATGAACACCCGAATACAGATTACCCAAGCGATCAAACAGGATATCCTCGGGTCCAAACCAACCGTCTAACTGGATCTTCTCACTGCTTAATAAATTCTCATTGACTTGTGTTACCCCTTCAAATTCGGACATTATTCCTGGCTCGTAAGCGAGAGGTTTAATGGCACAAGAACTTAACATAAGCCCAGATAGCGCGGATGTAACCATCAACATTTTTAATTTTTTCATAGCTTTATTTTGGTTGATTGTTTTTGTGGCGCAAAGCCCTATTGATTTTTTGATCGATTCCATTTATTATTTTTTAAGCTTATTATTCCTACAGATGAATTGAGTAGGAAAATCCTAATTTTTCATACCTAGATTTCATTACCTCAGAGGCTTGGTGGGTTGTTATTCATATAGCTTTAAGTTGGACTCCTAGGTTGGGCAAATCAGGCCTTGCTTCCATTCCAAAACCTTGACTTCGAGTTGGGGGAATTTGTTTTCCTGTCATCAAAACAAAAGTATAAGCTAAGGCTACGCTAAAAACCAATAGGCTATTTACGGTATGAACGGGCGGGTTAAGAAAAACACTTAATGGAATAATAAACCCGGTTGTTATGGCTAAAAGCGTGCCTCCAAAATTTACAAAAAAATAAAGTGTTACTGTATTCATAGGGCAAACTTAGGTAGGTCATCTAAGTTTTGCCTTTACATATGTTGAGTGCACAATTATTTTTTCACTTTTTTTCGTATCCGGCTCATTTGGGTGGGTGTAATTCCTAGGTGAGATGCCAGATGACTTAGCGGAACTCTTTGATCTATTTCAGGGTGTTTCTCCAGCAATTCCAGGTACCTAGAGGAAGCGTTCTTCATCACGATGTCAATTTCTCGTTTTTCTTTGTCAATGACCCAGTTTTTTTCAAGATAGGCGATATAGAAGTTTTTTAAATCCTCATTATTATTGATATATTGCCGATAATTTCTATAGTTGAAGCTGATAATTATACAATCTTCGATGGCTTCTAAAGCAAAATCGGATGGTGAATTGGTCAAATAAGAAACGGTTGAGGCTACAAAATTCCCTTCTAAAAATACATTTTTGTTATAGGTGTTACCCTCTTCATCTATGAAGTAGGCAATAATCGCTCCTTGAACTAAAATATGAATATCCTTGGCTGTTTTACCAATAGGTAGCAAAATTTCATTTTTCTTTAAGTGCTTAATCCTTGCAATGGAATACAGAAGAGAAAGAGACGTTTCACTTACCTGATGATACCTGAAAATGACCTCCTTTATAAATTGATTATAGTCCTCTTTTGCTTGCATTGTATTTATTTATATGACTCACACCCGGTCTTGGATAGAACAAATGGCGATTTTCACGTTTTCATTTTCCATTTAGAACTGGTCACAATTTCTTTTATCCCGGATTATACGAATCCTTCTTTCCGTGCTTAAATAATTAGATGCAATATAAAAAAGAGTCGTTACCATCAAGCCTTTAAAATAAAAAGTATTGGTCCTTGATCTATTTGATGTGCTAGAATCCAGATCAGAGGGACACCGTTATCCATGTTTTCATATATCGACCATTTTTTTTAAATACTAGTTAAATAGAATTTAGGAAGGATATCACCTCAGTAATTGGGAATAAGTACTGTTTAACACCTCATTCTACGTAGTTTTAGATTTTAGCAAACTAATGGAAACTGTTGCAAAATCAGAATTCGGAAACTTTTTAAACTTACTCCTAACTGGAGTCAATCCAGCTTCCTCAATCAGAGTCAGGAACTCCTCTATTTCAAGAATATATTGATCTGAATATCCGTGTGTTAAATCATAAGCAGTTGCGGCTGTTTTTCCAATGTTTTTAGCCACAATTTCTGGTTTAACCGTATGTAATTCAATTAGCAATAATCCGAACTTCCCAACAAAAGGGGTCCATTTTTCAATATGGATTTTTAATGATTGTGCAACCAAATTGTTATCGATTCTATCTCCCTTGAACGCATATGCACCAGTGGACGAGCTAATTCTTGAGGATCTATCATTAGGGTCTTTCCAAATTCTATTATGGTCCAAAAAGGTTCTTACATTCAGTAAATTTTCTAATTCGATATCATAATTTTCATTCAGGTCCTTAGCTAAAAGCTCCGGATTTCCAATATCTCCCCAAATAACCTTTGCCCATATATCGGCTTGAATGAGGTTAGCTCTGGTCACTTTTAATGCGGCATGATTATAATCTACTCCAATTACCATCAAAGGATATTCATCTAAAATAGTACCTCGATAGGTTTGACTTTCAATGACTGAAAACAAATGTTTTAGAAATGCTCCATTCCCACATCCCATATCAAGGATCCCCCTGGGTTGTTCCTCAATAGGTTTATTAAAAAGATCGATTATTATTGCATCCACTACTTTAAAGTATGTACTGTGTGCACCACCACTTCCCCATATATTCATTTCTCTATCCACATGTAATTCATCTGCTTCAGGTATTGAATTACTGAAGATTAGTGGATCTCCAAATATTAAGTCATCTAATTTTCTGAGCGTTGGAATATAAGAAACTGTTACTCCATAAGCGCTTGCCCTTTTAGCGAAAAACAAACCAAATTCAGTAAATTCATAGGTGCTGTTTTTTGAATTAAACCACCCTAGGTCGGCTAAAACACTTAGTAATTGATCAAAGACTTGATGGTTTTCATGAAACTCTTCCGAACGGAATTTCGACTCCATAAAATATTTGTGAAACATTCCGGTAATCCCTAAGTGAACGGTGGTAGGCCCCACGATAACTCCTTCAATATGTGTTAAAATTTGCTCTTCTATTTGTTTTTGAAACTTATTTTCAGAAAATTCAATTCCATAGTTAGATTTATATTTCTTATAAATACTAACTAACTTTAAAAATGGTTCGATTTCAAATTTCCTTTGATGAAAACCACCTGACATTTGTAATAAGTCTACCACATCCTTGTACAGATAAAAATATTTGAACGCTATTTCAGAAGCTTTATTGGTTTCATAACGAACCGAATTAGTTTGATTGTCCACCTCTTGAATTAGCCATCCTTGAGAACACAATCCTCGTAAAGCAACATTTAGATACCCTTCATTCGCTTTAAATTTTTTAGCGAGGTCCTTTAATTCTACTTTTTTATTCTCAATTAAATAATCCGTTACGCCATGTAGTTTTAATGTGTAAGCGGTTGGAGCGATAACGATACCATCTAAATGTCTAAATAATCTATTTCTTAATACTGATTTTTGATTGCTATCCATATTTTGTTACTAATGAAAACGGTTTGAACTAGAACAATGAAAAACTAAAACACCCACACCTCTAGACTTTACACTTACCCAAATTTACATTTTCGGTTTGTTTTTTCGGTTATTCAAAGGTAAATGGATTATTAGGAGTTCTTTAGCCCAAATTTTAGGCCTAGTAATTTCTACATCACTATTAATGATTATGATGTTTAATTGCGTACAACCAGGCCCGTTAGCATTCCACACCATTCATTTTGTCCAGATACACCTTGAATTGCAATGGGGTCAAAAAACGGGCTCCCATCTTTCGGATAGGTCATGACACATTTCCTAGATACCAATTTGGGTTTCTTAACTTCAGAGTTACCAGAAACTGAAACAATGGAAGAGGAATGAATAAGAGTTTTTCATTTCATACTAATGGTTAGATGAATTCGGTTTCTAAAGTTGGAGGCTGTCGGATATATCCAAGGAGGAAAATAGGGATTAATAACCATGTAAAGGAGATAAAAAATTAAGACCTCCCTATAGAGAGACCCCATGGGTAGCAGCAACGCACTAAAATTTACCTGTCATTTCAACGATTAACAGATTAAAAATAGTATAAATTTGCGCCTATAAAAAGACCACTTGTTGAATTCCAATTCACATATTCATTCTACATATATTCAAGGGCTGACCATCATTCCTGAAGTTGAAGGATTGCCTTTTCAAATGGCAAGAATAAAAAAGGCGTATTTATTCTTTCGAATCAAAATCAATTCAATTTGGAATAAATGGCGTTAATTCAACGATCCAAATTTTTCAATTAAGTTTCGCATAAACAATTACGAATGTCAAAAAATAAAATGAATGTAATCCTTACAGGAGGAACAGGAACCTTAGGTTCTCAAATCATTTATGAATTATTGAAGCTAGAAAATTTAAATACCATTTTTCTTCCGGTCAGACAAAAGAATGGGAAATCAGCCCTATCTCGGATTAAAACCATCCTGGAAAGTGATGCTGCGCCCGCATTTATTTCTGAAAACAAAAAAGGGATCTTAAAAAAGATCAAAGTGTTGGATATGGATACCTTTTTTAAACCGGAGGATTTCTTATCAAAAACAGAAACGAACTTCTTTATCCATTCGGCAGGATCTGTTAATTTATCTACCCATAAATCTCAAAAAGAAATAATTTACAAAGGTGTTTTTGAATTCACTAAAGAGGTATTTGATACCTTTTCCAATTACATTACAAAATTCACTTATATCAGTACGGCCTTTAGTATTGGAAATATTGGAGGATTAATTGAAAATGATTATCACACTAAAAAAAGTCCAAATCACCGTAATTTTTACGAGGAATATAAACACTTGACCGAGAAATTTCTTTTACAAAAAGGGAAAGAAAAAAATATAAATATCCAAATTTTAAGACCGAGTGTTCTTGGGGGAAATATATTTGAAAAATCAACGTATTTCATATCTAACTATATGGTCTACTATCTTTTAGGTAAATTTTTCTACCAAAACCCGTTAAATGAAAATTCTATTCGAATTGCTGCGAATTTCAATACAGGGCTCAATATTATCCCCGTTGATTATGTAGCTCAAGTAATTACGAAAGTTTTCCAAACCCAGATCGAACAACTCAATATAGTACACTCCAAAAGCACCCCTATTATATCGGGAATGAGTAAAATTATTAAAACCGTAGGGTTTCATAATTTTACATTCATGAATTCTTCAAGTGGTGGATTACTATTAGAAGGAAAGAACAGATTGGAAAACATCTATTACAAAACCATTGGACTCCATTTAAATCAGTATCTAATATCTGAACCATATGAATATGACACCACATTATTAGAGTCAATAATTCCGATCCCTAAGTACAATATTGAAGACTATTTGGAAGCGACCATTCGATTTGCAAAATCAAAAAATTTCAAAGGAGAAGGATGGTAAAACCGGATTTGGGATGTTGTTTTTTTCCAATTTCTATAACGTAGAAAACCGAAACTTAAATCTGAAATTATTTGGACTTCTCTTCCGAAGAATAGATTTTATGGGTGGCTTGTTTAAGCTCGGATTGGGGTAAAAAGGAATCCGAGATAGTCAATATGGCATGTAAGTTATCTTGCAGTTTATCGAGTTCCAACTCCCCGGGTTTCACAGCGGTTTGTAATAAGTGCAGCGCCATATCGGCCAATAATAGGCGTTGTTTTTCCAACCATTTTTCATCGCCTTTTTTGGCCATATTTTGGAGATAACTCACCTCCACTTTGTGATGTAGTTCCCAACTGGTATCGATAAGCTGTAATCTTTCTTCTTTGGTCATTCCCTTATGATTACTAGCCTTAAACCTTTTGGGCACGCATTATATGACGTTCCATTTTGCGAATCCGATTCTCGGTCATGGCATTGCTACGCGAAACCACCGCCCAAATGGCTGCAGGCAACCAACCAATCAAGGTGACTTGAAGGATTAAACATACAATACCCGATAAAATTTTACCTCTTAAAAAGAACGATAACCACGGAACGAGAACAGCTATTAAAATCATATGGCCAGGCTTTTATTCAAAAAATAATTCTTTTGGTTTTGCTCGATTACTTTTTTAAGATTATTCAAATTTTCAGCTTCTTGATCGCACATCATACCGTTTAAAAAAGAAATCATGGATTGAGAAAAAATACCATTTCCCAAAGTAGTTGTTTTGGAACGAATATGGGTTTTCCCGTCTTTTTCTGTCATGAATAACTCGTAATCCATATTCATAAAATCCATGGTAAATGTCATGGCCATATACGCTTGGGGTATACTAGCGGTAATGGTTTCTTGCATCACCATTTCTTCCCCATTTTCGATTACATAAATATTAGAAACAGCGCCTACAGTGCTAGCTTCACCGCTAACTAACTCTAATCTATCAATTACATGTAACCATTCCGATATTCTCGATTCATCTTCCATCACCGCCCACGATTCGGCTACCGACTTGTTGACCACCACTTCATTTTCATAAGTAATTGAAGGATTTAACAAACCGTTCCCGAAAAAAATGAGAACTAAAATCACAATAAAAAACAACAGGTATTTTAAATATTTCATAATTAGAAAAATTATCTTGAATTCGAACAAAGGTAATTAGTTTAATCCGATTTCATATATTTCCTGTATTCACACCACACCTACCCTATGGTTTTGACCATTATGGAAGGAGCCCTTACAACGTTTATAATTCGGGATTCACAATTTTACCCATAAACAAAATGGCTTTGGTATCGTTGTCAATGATGTAAATCAAAAAAGGATGATCTGCCATAAAGTTTTTAGGCAGTGGCGTTTGAGAGGGTGCCATTTTTTCAATCATGACTACCGCAGTGGCAGCTGCTGCTTCGCTACCTTTTTCATCCACTTCAATAAATGCTTTGTGCACCACATTCGAAATATATAAGCCATTAATTGGTGACATTTTCGAAAAATCAGCCCCGGAAGAAAAAGCACTTACCATACCCATTTCTTTCAAATACTCCTTAAGTCCCAAATTGAGCGTAAGTTTAAACTTAGGTAAATCCAAGTATACCTTCTTTGGTTTAGATGACATTACTTTTTGAATTTGAGTCGTGGACAATTGTTTTTCTACCACTGTCATTTTTTCCGGATCTTTGGGTAACACCACTACCATACTTTGTTTATTTCCTTGGTAGGGTAAACTAATCATCTGAAAATCCAAATTTTCCATGTATTTAAAGTCTCCAAACGAATGCATAAAAGGTATTTCATTGGATTCGGTTTCATTTCGTTTGAAGGTCCGGTCACGGGTTTCTTTTACATCAAACTCTGCCAACCAATCGCCTTTAAAATAAATGGCATTGGTCAACACCAAACGGGTATCTGGAGTAATCATTCCTTTAGATAATAAATTTACAATACGGTCATTGGTTTTGGTGGCTACCCAATTATTAATTAGCAACCGCTCTTGCTCGGACCTATTTACAAAATCCATGGTTTTTAATTCTGCCTGGTAAGCATTTTCATTAATGCCTACAAAATCTTTCTGTAAGGGGTATGTTTTTTCTCCCCACAATTGATTGGCAATGGCCAACTCCACATTCTCTTTGGCATTCTCCAGCATTTGGTTGGTATAGTTCCCATATCCATAATGAAAAAAACCTTCATTCGCATCAAAACGCATGGTTTTGGCCATTTCTATTTGAGTGGAGCCATTGGCACCAGCGTAAGTCATAGCCAAGGCAGATGAAATACTATAAGGACTAAGAAAAATATTACCTGTGGATTTCTCCGTGATTTTTTGGTACAGATCAAAAGCAAACTGGTTGTTTTGCTGGGCATAATATGCCGGATCTGGAAGACGTTTTTTGGGAGTAGCGGAAGCCATGGCAACAACGATCAATACCAAAGGAAATAAATGCTTTTTCATAATTCAATTTTTAGAAGTCAAACACTCATGCACGAATGTTTCACGGGATAAAACTAATTGAAAATGGTAATTCAAAGCCCTATAGGGCATGAATTTTCTATCCTAATTTTCAACACAAATCATTTTCCATAACCCTAAGCTTCCCTTGCTTTCGCATGTCAGAAAATGGCCAAATAGAACGATAACCAGAATGACTTTTGATCCATCTAAATTGTGAAACACGCAGTTCATACACGTATCCCAATACAAAAGATAAAAATTACAATACCTATTTTTGAAATAGCCAGATCTATGGCATAAAGAACTTACTTAAACAATCATCAAATTCGAAAACGGATCAAAGTATCGCTATACCAGACCTGTAATACAAATGTTTCTCCAGCGGTCACCATTTTAGGTTCTTTAAACATGTATGCCGCTTGTCCCCAATGTACCATTTCGCCATCAGGCCCAGTCGATAACGTCAATTTTTCGTTCATCCGTAGGTTAAACCAAAAAACTACCCCATTGACCATTCCCGATTTGTTAATACTCACTTTCATCTCTACCACTTCAGGATCTGTATCGGGAGTTACCGGAGGTAAGGATGCGAAATCATAACTCTTCATAGGAAATATTTCGCTAAGCTTGGTATGTGCCAACAAATTGAGTTGAATCCGTTGATATACATCCTCGGTTCGAAATACGTTGAAAGCACTAAGGTCAAAACCAGAAATATCACGTACGGGGTGCACTCGGTGATGCTCCTTCGTTTCAATTAAAACCGCCCGAAAATCGGCCCCAGCTGGAATAACTTTTGCTCCCGGTTTCACCAAATTCTGGAGCGCATGACGCAACGAAGGAATTACCCCTTCTCCCACAATGGCGGTGTCTAGTATTTCAGAAACCAAAACATCTGCCTTTTCGGGCATATCTTCTCCAATGACTAAAGCATTGCTTTTCTTTTGAATCACGTTGATTTGGTGTTCCAATCCATTATCCTTCACCACTTTTATAGCCACATCTGCCAAAACAGGAACCAGTTCACAGGCTGTGACCTTTGAAGCACCAGCCCGAACTGCCATCATAGCGAGTAATCCCGACCCGGTACCGATATCCAAAACGGTATCTCCTTTTTGCACAGCCGCTTTCAAAGCCGAATCGTAGGCATCGTTTCGCGATCCATCGGCAAGCATATCAAAATGCCAAGCTGCAATCCGAGAAGCACTCATTTTTTTTAGGTTCAGTTTAGCAATTTCGTTTTTCGGATCCAAATCAAGTGCGAGTTCATACTGTTTTTTTGCTAAATCCAATTCACTCCTATCCCGATGAAGATTCCCTAAAAGAACATGGACTTCCACATCATTTCCCAATATTTTCATGGCCTTATGATAATGATTCAAAGCTTGGTTGAGATCCCCTGTCGTGTGTAAAACCATGCCCATATTCTTGTGGGCTAATCCATGATTGGCATCCAACTTCAATGCTTTCTCAAGGCTTACTCTGGCTTGTTCATAATCGCCTCTATTGGCATAAATATGGCCCAAATTAGAATGCGCAGCCACCAGATCCGGACTATGTTCTACAGCCCGTATAAATGCATGAACGGAATCGTCTATCTTTCCATTGGAATAGAGAATGGAACCTACATTATAGTGTGCTTCAGCAATCTTAGGATTGATTTCCAATGTTTGGTAAAAGGCCTCTAACGCATCTTCTTGTTGGCCTGCATGCAATAACAAATTGGCTAGCAGAAAACGGGCATTCACATTCATTGAATCTCCGTCCACCGCTTTCCGAACAAAAGCCAGCCCCATCTCCATATTACCCAATTGGGCATGCGAAGAACCTAGCGAGGATAAGGTTTCTGTATTGCTAGGCTTTAGGTCATGCGCTTGCGCCAGAATTTGAACAGCTTCCTGTGTTCGACCTAGACCTAAAAGTACATTTCCCAACTTACTTAATGCCGGTTCATACTTTGGGTTCAAAGTAATTAGTTTCCTATAGATTTCTTCGGCTTCATGAAGTTGGCCACTTTGATGAAGTCCCATGGCACGCTGAAATTCGATTTCCGACATATTCTAATATTAGAGTTTTTAATTAAGACCATGAAATTAATACAATTTACTAATTCTACAACCTGTTATATTTTCATCTCCTATCTACTAAATCCCGTTTTCAATAGTTGCAACATCCCCTCCTCCATACCGTTAGAATCTGCGGTCAATAAAATTCCTTAGCCATGGTACTCTTTGTTGCTTCTTTTTTAATTTTGACCTATTTTCACATTTAATGTGAATTGAATCGCTGGTTGTTTACTAATTAATCGTTTATTGTAAATCAATTACCCAAGAAATGAGATCTCTATTTTTAATAATTACCGTATTCCTATTGGTCCAAACCAGTTGTAAAAAAGACCCCGTTCTTACCATTTCCGACTTTAAAAGCTTGAAGGTAACTGATTTAGCAAATGGAATCTGGGAATTGGAACATCATAATTTCCAAGGTATTAGAAACACTGCTCCCACGGATAACCTAGCCAAATACATAACGTTTAACTCGGATAGTACTTTTATTGGCTATACCGGCTGTAATTCTATTGAGGGTATTTACTACGCTAATGACTCTGGAAATATTTTCTTCTTTTCGCTGCTTAATTCTACAGGTGCCCCTTGCCCATCGGGAACGGGTGAATGGCATGATATTATGACGAACCAATTGTTGGCTGCCAAAACGTTTAGTATCACCAATAACACCTTAATTATTGTAGCGTCTTCTACCGATACCATTGACCAATTACACTTTACCAAAATGCCTCAGTAGTGAAGTTACTCTTTTCTAAATTTGCTATTGGATTTGGATCTACTCATCGCCATAAGGGATGCGCCACCAAGAAAAGGGCCATAGGCCAAAACAAAGGTTTCTTGTCCCCTCTATAAACCACTTAAGCTCCCTACCGTGAAACCATTCCACAAATCATAAAAACCAATCCGGTGAAAAATAGTGCCTAGCTTTTTGGGCCACTTGCTTTTCTAATTGAACCTGTACCGTATTACGTTTTACCGAATCCAATATTATTCCGATTCCAACGGTATCTCCACCTCTTTGTTTAAGTTCCTTACGGATCTACGAAAAAGCAACTCCTTTTTGTCGTTTAGGTAGAAATTCCCTTTCCAATTCAAACACATCTATTTTTTGAATATTTCCAATTTCTGTTTCGGATAGGTTTGCTGAATGGGGAGTAATTGAATGCATGTTTCAAATTTTAGGTTAAAATAAAAATCAATTTAATTACCATGGTAAATAAAATAGGATACATTTGCATCTGAATGGCGAATATAGAAAAGGACATGAATACAAAATTTGCAAATGACACGCACCGTGCCATGAGTAATATTGTGTATTCCGCAAGTTGGATCAAGTCGCAATTTGAAGGGATTCTAAAACCCTATGGTCTATCCTCTCCCCAATTTAATATTCTTCGTATTTTAAGAGGCGCCAAGGATTGGTTAAACATGCACGAAATAAAAAACCGCATGGTGGAAAAATCGCCAAACACCACTCGGCTGTGCGACAAGTTAGTAGAAAAGGAATTGATTTATAGGGAACGAAATGAACACGATAAACGCCAGGTTTATTTAAAAATTTCGGATAAGGGGTTGAATTTTATTAAACCCATTGATAAAGCGAATGAAACCCAGCCCATGCAATTTTTAAATAATATTACCGAACAAGAAGCCCGCACCTTATCGAATATTTTGGATAAGTTACGGGGTTAAAAAAAATTTACATCATTACTTACCATGGTAAATAATGGAAATAAACGCTAAACAATTAAAACAACAACATGAAAAACAAGGATTTATTAATTTACAGAATCTCCACCGGCATACTCACTTTACTGATGTCATTTAGTGCCATAATGTATTTTGCACAACATGATATGGTTAGTGAAACTTTTAGTTTACTAGGATTTCCAACCTACATTATTTATCCGCTCGCTATTGCGAAATTTCTTGGATTAACCGCAATCTGGAGCAATAAATCGGCCGCATTAAAAGAATGGGCTTATGCCGGATTTACGTTCAACACTTTATTAGCAGCTAGTGCCCATATTGCCATTGGTGACGGGGGCAGTGCTGCCGCAATTGTTGGATTAGTATTGATTGCTTTATCTTACGTTTTCAGTAAAAAAATAGCGTAATTAAAAAAGGCCAACTATGGGTATAGTTGGCCTTTTTTTTTAATTCTTGGCTCTGTTTCGATACGCTGCAAATATGGTGAGCATGACCACCGAAACAAGTACATATGCCCAAGTAGGTACTGGCATGGGGTCTCCTTGCGCATACGAGTGTAATCCGGATAAGTAATAGTTCACGCCAAAAGAAGTCATTATTATACTAAAAAATGCGATCACACTTGCGGCATTAAACCAAAAACGATAAGGTTTAATAACCGGAATCAAACGTAAGTGTAATACAATAGCGAAAGCTAAAATAGAAATCAATGCCCACGTTTCCTTTGGGTCCCAGCCCCAATAGCGGCCCCAACTTTCATTTGCCCACACGCCACCCAAAAAGGTTCCAATGCTTAACATATAGATTCCAATGGTCATAGACATTTCGTTTAGGTAGGTCATTTCTTTAATCGCCAGTTTCACACTTTCTTTGGGGGTATTCGAGAATATCATCAACCCTAGCGAAGTGAACCCCAAAAGAGCCGATAGCGCCAATGGGGCATAACTGCCTACAATAATGGCCACATGAATTTTTAACCAATACGATTTCAATACCGGGACTAGATTGGTGATTTCAGGATTTAACCAATCTAGAAAAGCAACAAACAATAAGGTACCGGTAAACAAGGTGGCTAAGGGTAAAATGAAATCTGTTTTTTTATGGAAAAACAACCCAAATAAAATGGTGGTCCAGGAAACCAGAATGGTCATTTCATAGCCATTGCTCCAAGGTGGATATCCACCAGCAAACCACCGCACTATCATGTTTAATGTTTGAATAATGAATAAAACAACGGTTAAAATGACGAACGCTTTTTGCCCTTTATCAATGGCGGTGTTATCCTTAAATAATTTGGTAATTGCTAGGAATAACAAAGCCAGCCCTACCAACCAATAACTGTAAAACAGGTGGAAAAACAACTGCAATTTATTGTACCCTAACTCTGCATTTATTTGTGCGACAGACGGTACTATTTCATGGGCATAACGCTGTTGGTACTTCGCAATGTATTGGATGTTTTTAAGTACGGTGAAATAATCACCTGTAATTCGGGCCGAATCGCTACTGCTATAAATAAGCGGTAATATATGGCGTACAAAGACTGAGTCTTCAGCCGACACGCCCAATAAAACAGATTTATCGGTATACCATGCATGATCTAAATCATTCGGCTTGGGAAACATCTTCATGTACGAATCTGTCAATGCTTGGTATAAAATATTGAAACGTTCGTCTACCTTAATCACCTCTTCCATATGTTGGGATCTTTGATCGGGCTTGGTATTATACGATTCATCCACCATTTCTTGAAGTAAGTATTCTCCTTCTTCGGTAAAGAAATCTTTCAAGGCCACATATTCGGTTCCTTCTTTACCTACAGTTTCTAATATCAACTTCCCTTTGGTGGCGTCCACCTTTATTACCGGAGCAAATGTCCAGAATT
>CAJXZP010000007.1 GCA_913062955.1 uncultured Flavobacteriales bacterium
GTATCCATTCTCATTCAAACTCTTGATTTTCACATATTCAATGCTATTCAACCGTTATTTATACGCCTCAGAAAAAGCACATGTTACCTGGTATTAAATTATAAAAAAGCCTGGTATCGATGTCGATATCAGGCTTTAAAACAAATATTTTTAACGTTTACTCCGCGGGTTCTAACGTTCTAAAATATTCCGCAACCGCACGTGCTTCCTTTATCGTTAAATTTTGGTTGGCCATAGGAGAAGAATATTCAGCCAATAGTACCTTTGCTATGGGATCATTTTGAACCATTTCATCTGGATTCAAAATCATATTCATGACCCAAGCCGGATTTCTACGGTTATAAATACCTTGCGGAGCGGGTCCTATGTATCTTTTATGTACTTTATGACAAGCCGCACATTTTGCATCAAATATTGCTTTGCCTGCTTCTGCCATTTCGAAATCAACTTCTTCGTCAAATTCCAATTCATCAATGGGTCCAATTCCAATATTCTCCATTGGATCTACTTCCTCAACTACAAGATCTTGCGTAACTGTTTCAACCGTTGTAGATGCCGAATTCGTTACGTCCTTTTTTTCTTCGCCACCACCACAAGCAGTGAAAACACTTGTAAGTGCTACTAATACTAATGCTTCAAACTTCATACTATATTTTTTAACGTTACGTATTATTTTTTTACAAAGGTAATTTGGTGAACAGATAAAAACATGACATTTATTATAAAAGGGACATTAAAGTCTTTTTATTAAATGTACTTATCAGGTCCCCTACAGATCATAACTGAAAATTAGCCTTCCGAATTTTAATTTTTGCTGTAAATTGCCCTCATGTTAAAAAGACACCTAATACTACTATTTTTTCTTTTTACCTCGGTATACTCCGGACTTTTGGCCATTGGGAATCAGTCTTCGGGCGCACGATCATTAGCCCTCGGAAATGCCCACTCCACCCTATTTGATGTATGGAGCGCCAATAACAACCAAGCAGGTTTAGCGAGTGTGAAAGGGTTTTCTTTGGGGCTTAGTTACGAAAATAGATTTGGGCTATCAGAATTGGGTTTAAGCAACCTGAACATGGCCATTCCTGTAAAATTTGGAACATTTGGCCTTACTGTTCAACAATTTGGGTTTAGCGATTACAATGAAAACAAATTTGGGGTAGCCTACGGAAAGCAACTTTCGTCTAAAGTAAGTTTAGGCGCTCAAGTATCTTATTATTTAGTTAGTGTTGCGGAGGCTCAAACCCAAAACAAGGATGCGATAGCCATTGAATTAGGAATGCAAATAAAAGCGACCCAGAAATTCACGATAGCCGCCCATGTGTTCAATTTAACCAATTCTAAAATCAAAGGTGACTTTCAAGAAAGACTTCCAATGATTTTAACATTGGGTATGAAATACGATTTTTCAAAAAAAGTATTTACGTTGGTTGACATTGAAAAAAACATTGATTTACCGGTTAATTTTAAAGCAGGAATTGAATACCATCCAGTCGATGCTTTCTACTTCAGAGGAGGATTAAACACCTATGACTTTCATTTTACGGGTGGGCTCGGAGTTGCGTTAAAAAGTTTTAAGCTAGATCTTGGTTTTAGTCATCAAACTTATTTAGGTTATGTTTCTCAAATAGCCCTTAGCTACTCGATCAAAAAATAGTGAAGAAGCGCTTTAAAAATATAGCCATTTTGATTTTCATGCTTTCCCCCTACATGGGATGGACACAATCCAAAGAACTAAAAAATGATGTAATTCAGCAACGAATTGAATTTATTGCCCAACAATACGAGTCTTCAAATATTGACTTTTCCAACTTAATTGAGGTACTTACATTCTATTTTGACCATCCTCTTAATTTGAATACCGCGACAGAAGAGGATCTGGAGTCCCTAAATCTCCTCACCCCATTTCAGGTACGTAACTTAATCAATCACCGAATAAAAAAAGGAGATTTATTAACCATTTATGAATTACGCAATTTAAAGGGATTTGATCAAATCACCCTTCAAAACATTGTTCCATTTACTATGGTTTCCTCGAGTCAGAAGCCAGATAATTTTAATTTGAAAAAATCCTTAAAATATGGCCGTTCAGAAATCATGTCGCTTTGGGGACGTGTACTCGAAGAACAAGAAGGCTATCTCCCTAGAGACAGTAGCACCAGTGAGAATGCTCGTTACATGGGTGATCCCCATCGTTTATATTTAAGGTACCGATTTAAATATTCCAATAAATTATCCTTTGGATTCACGGCCGACAAAGACCCTGGGGAAGAGTTTGGGAAGGGGAGTAACCCTAATGGGTTTGATTTTTATTCTGCACACCTTTTTGCCGCAAATATTGGAATCGTAAAACAACTCGCTATAGGTGATTTTCATGCCCAATTTGGTCAAGGCTTAACCTTTTGGTCGGGATTTAGTTACCGAAAAACTGCCGATGCTTTGAATGTAGTTCGATATGGGAGAAAACTATCGCCCTACGCATCCCGTAATGAAAATAATTTTTTGAGAGGTGCGGGCACGACCGTTCAGATTAAAGATTTTTTGATCACCGCATTTTATTCAAGCAAGGCCATTGATGCCAATATTGCCGAAGGAGATACGTTAAATGCGGAGGACCGCACATTTACTTCTTTTCAACAGTCGGGATTACACAGAACCCCAGGTGAAATAGCGGATAAGAAAGCCATCAACGAGCAAATTATGGGAGCCAATTTGGGTTGGAGTAAAAATGCCGTCAAGTTAGGAACTCGGATCATTCATTCTAAATATGGAACTACTTTTGATGGAAACCAACAATTGTATCAAAAATTTCAATTGGATACCCATCAGTGGTATAATGCCGGTTTGGACGCAAATATCTTACTGAAAAACATTAACCTATTTGGGGAAGCTTCCATGAGTAGTAATGGAGGCTGGGCTTATATTGGGGGGGCATTAATACAATTGGACGATAGAATAAGTATCAGCATTATTAACAGAAATTTCCAACCTGATTACTTAAGTGTATACGCCAATTCGTTTGGTGAACGCTCTTCAAACAACAATGAAAAGGGAACTTATATCGGGTTAAAGGCAGATGTCGCTAACGGAGTGGTTCTAACTGGATATGTAGACAAATATCAATTTGATTGGTTATCATTCAATGCCGATGGCCCCTTAAGTGGCCTAGATTATATGATGCGTTTGCAATGGCAAGTAAATAGAAACTTAAGCGTATACTCTCGATTTCGCCAAGAAACTCAAACCAACAATGCCAAACTGGAAGAGAAAATTAATAGTTTAACGCAGGTAAGTCGCAGTTACTTACGATTCCACCTAACGTATAGGGTATCTGGTCAATTTAAAATTAATAGTCGGGTAGAGTTCAGTCAATCCAATTATCCAGGAGCTACAAATGGAGCCGGGTTTGTCGTTTATCAAGATTTTCAATATTCGTTTATGGATTTTAAGTCCAAATTAACGGGACGTTTGGCATTATTTGATATTGAGGATTACAATGCACGAATTTATGCGTATGAAAACGATGTACTTTATTACTTCAGTGTTCCTGCATTTTATAACCGTGGTACTCGGGCATTTTTAGTTTATCACCTAAAGCCTGGGGGACCATTTGAATTTTGGGCGAAAATTTCCAGAACCTTTTTAAGTCATCAGACAACCTATGGCTCTGGTACCGAATTAATCCAAGCACCCCAAAAAACGGAAATTAGATTGCAAGTTCGATTTAAGTTATAGTTATATTTGAATAGAAATTCGATGTAGAAAGTTCTACCCCAAAGCACTAAAATATATGTCAAAACTTACCGCACTTATTACTGGAGCCTCAAGTGGTATTGGTTACGAACTCGCCAAAATTCACGCTCAAAATCATTATAACTTAGTTCTTGTTGCCCGAAGCTCAGATAAATTAGCCAATGTGAAAAAGGAATTGGAGTACCAATACCCTGTTAGCGTCCAAATACTTGCCCTTGATATATCTGTCGCAGTTAACATTCAAAAACTAACCGATTTCACCGATTCTCAATCCATCCGAATCGACCATTTAATTAATAATGCAGGTATTGGTGTTTATGGAAAATATTGGGAGACCTCTGTAGAAGACCACCTTAAACTTATTCAACTCAATGTAAATGCTCTGGTGGCTCTCACCCATCACTACAGTAAAAAAATGGTTGCTCATGGAAGTGGAAAAATTCTGAATGTGGCATCTACGGCCGCTTTCATGCCGGGGCCGTTTATGTCGACTTATTTTGCTTCTAAAGCTTTTGTATTGTCTTTTGGAGAGGCCGTAGATAGTGAACTTTCTGATACGGAAGTTTCTTTAACGACCCTTTGTCCAGGACCTACAAAAACGGGGTTTGAGGCCGCAGCGAGCGGTATGAAGGAATCTGGATTATTTACTAAATCAAAAGTAGCGACTGCCAAAGATGTAGCTCTAGATGGTTACGATGCAATGATGAAAGGAAACCCGGTTATTGTTTCCGGACTAATAAATAAACTAAATGTCTTTTCTATTCGATTTAGTCCAAGATCATGGGTAATTGCCATTACCAAAAGCATTATGAAACCCGTTAATTAATCCCAGCGCTTATCGTTAATAAACTCGAAATCTGACAAGGTTTTCAAAAATGCAACCAAGGCCTTTTTTTCCTCAAAGGATAATCCAAGAGGTTGG
This sequence comes from uncultured Flavobacteriales bacterium, assembly GCA_913062955.1. GTDB lineage: Bacteria > Bacteroidota > Bacteroidia > Flavobacteriales_G > Salibacteraceae > CAJXZP01. The sequence continues at coordinate 4,676 of CAJXZP010000007.1, forward strand.
ACGAGTTCACTTTTATTTACATGATCATATCCACCTCTGTTATAATGATTTACAACCGCTATTAACGACTCCATTTTTCCATCATGCATATATGGAGCGGTAAGCCCTACATTTCGCAAGGATGGAACTTTAAATAAAGCACGATCTTGCCCTTCTCCAGTTAATCTCAGCCTTCCCGAATCCGTATAGTTCAGGTACAAACCATTGTTTTGAAAGGAGTGATCGGTAAAAAGCATCCCCCCATGACAAGAAGTACATTTTGTACGCTCCGAAAAGAATAACATCCTGCCGGAATTTTCTTCCCTATTTAATACGTTCTGGTCTCCATTTACAAACTTATCATAGGGACTCGTTCCACTAATCAAGCTTCTTTCAAAAGTAGCAATGGCACGCGTTATTACGAAAGGATCTATCTCTCGGTTATAGGCCTCTTTAGCTAATTGTGCATATTTCGCATTATGAGCCAATTTCACGGAAAGGTCCACAATATTAAAATCAAATTCGTTATGTTCATCAATAGGTACCAAAACCTGCATTTCAAGGGTTGGAACCCCTCCTTCCCTCAACAAATAGGGGAAGTAACCTACATTAGCTAAACTAGGTGAATTACGTTTCCCTGAACGATTTTCTATTCCTGGGCTCGTACTTCTATTATCCGCAAAAGCAAATTCTGGTTTATGACATGAGGCACAACTTATCGAAGAATCTCTAGACAATACAGGGTCAAAAAATAGCATTTTTCCTAACTCCCATCTCTCCCTACTAAACTCATTATCCGTAGGAAAAAAGACCTCTGGAAACCCCATAGGGATTTCCAGAGGTGACTTTACTTTCATAGAAGCATACTCTTTTGTACAGCCCGTTAAACCCATAACCATACTAACAATCAGCACCTGTAAACAAAAAACACACCTTATCGAAGTAAATCTCATGTGTTATTGATTTGGATCTGAAAAATCAGGATTGGTTAAAAAATCATCGTCCGTCAACGTCTTCAAAAACGAAACTAAATCTGATTTATCCGTGGCATCCAATCTTAATCCTGTACGCATGGTATTTCTAAGAGTAGGGTCCAAGGTCCCTGATCCTTTAATCCCAGAATTATAGTGATCCACCACTTCTTCCAAGGTTTGAAACCTACCATCATGCATATATGGGAAGGAAACCGCTATATTCCTTAGTGTAGTTACTTTCATTTTACCAATGTCGTTCACACTACCGGTCACCTTTTCTCTGCCATTGTCAGTAATTTCCGCATCCGTGAATAATCCATTGTTCAGGTATTTATTATTCTCAAAATTCGAAGGGGAATGACAATGGGCACAATCTGCTCCGGAATCATCTGGAAAAAACTCATTATATTCTGTGAAAAACAACTTTCTTCCACGCTCTTCACTAAGCGAAAGGGTTAGGTCTCCTCTTAAATATTGGTCATATTTACTGTTATGAGAAACTAAACTATTCATAAATTGCTCCAATGCCAATGAAATTTTATAGCTCGTAATTTCACTTGATCCAAATGCTCTAATAAACTGCTTTTTATAAACTAACTCAGCAGATAGTTTACTCACCACATTATCCAGAGTCTCATCCATTTCCAATTCATCTTGAATCGGTAAAATGGATTGATCTCGTAACAAATGTGCTCTACCATCCCAAAAGAACTCATTCCCATTCCAAGCCATATTAACAATTGCCATGGCTTGTCTTTTCCCGGGTAATCCTCTAACCCCAATGGAAAGAGTATTGGTATCTGAAAAGGCATGTTTTTGTCGATGACAAGAACCGCAAGACATGGTTCCATCATTAGACATCTTGGTATCGTAAAATAACATTTTGCCCAATTTCACCCCTTGTTCTGTTAAGGGGTTATCATCGGCAATGGTAGGTGGAGGCAATTCACCATAATACATCACATACGGAGTTTCATCCAAAATGATAGGTGTTAACTCTTCGGTATCGTCCGCACAAGAGCCCATAACGAGGACGCTTCCTACTAGGAAGAATTGAAATAATCTATTCATCGCCCTATTTTATTACCGAAACCCTTTGCGTAGAAATCAAAAGATCATTTTTATAAATATGGATCAAGTAAATTCCTTTTTGAGCAAACTCAACCACTATTTCATTATGATTTCGAGTGAACTGACAAGAAACTTCTTTACCCAAAATATCTCGAATTTTGATTTCCATATCGTCCATTCCATCTCCCGTTACATGAACGGTTTGTGTGGAAGGATTTGGAAATACAATCACATCCATGGATGTGGCAACATTTTTAATTGAGTTTGGGTCATTTAAAGAAGCTGTAAATACATACCTACTACAATTTACAAGAGCCTCCGCTGGAATCCCTGTTTCTCCATGATACAAAGACCCCGAAGAAATATCAATTTGATCCAACACCTTTTCGTAATCGGCATCCAAATTAATATTTAACGTATTTCCATTTTGTTCCCCTGTGGTTGCAATCGTAACGGTGTAAAGGTTTGCATCCCCTAAAGCGTGAATTTCAAAGACTAAATTCAAATTTGGCCCCGAAAGCCCTTCCATTGCCAAGAATCTATATCCAGAAGCCCACCCCCAGTGCATGGATGGTGATTTGGGACCTAATGGATGAAAGTTGGTATAGGATGAAGGATCCAGGTGGTTATAGTCCGATTCTACGCCTACTGCAAACGAAATAGATTCTAACTCCGTAATGGGAAAAGAGCCTAAATTTTCGTTTACCTCAATCCCTCCATTCACCAATATCCATAGATCATCCATATGAGTGGAGACACCTCCATCATGCGTTAACGTAATTTCAGAGATATAATATTCTAATCGATTAATCGTAAAACCATTTCCTAAGTCATTCGTACCGGTTTGGTTAAAGTTAAACTCTGAATTTCCCAAAAAATGAGAAATGTTTAAATAAACATCCTTTTGCGCAAACGAAAGTTGCGTCAATAGACTAAAAGCAAGAAGTAATATTGTTTTCATTTTATATTTTTTATCCAGTAATAATTCGCCCATAATAAGAAAGGACGAAATAAATCACTTATAGTTTCCAAATCATTTTCAGGGTAAAATAGGGCGGATTTAGCCCTGTTTCAAATGAGTATGGATTGATACAAAATGGAAAAATCTTTAATTATTTCGGGAGGAGATTCAAAACAAAAAGACACCTTCTTTTCTGCTTCAAACACGTTTACATTTTGATTAAATAATTGGAATGGAATTTCAAGAACAAAAGGACTAACAGGAAGAACCACCGGATGTTGGTAGTTATCATCTAGCTGATGAAGTTCATGTTCATTTGAACAACAGGGTTCCGATTTTTTTTGATGCATGGGACAAGATGATTCATACTTCTTCATTCCACACGTTAAATCCTGTTGAGTTAAGGTAATGGCTGTTAAAACCACCCGACCACCGCAAATATGTTTAGTAACCGTAAACCCAATAGTGCTTCCCACCATCAGAAGCATCAAGAATGCACTTACTACTAAATTAAAAATTGCCTTCACGGCCTAAAGATACGCAAGAATAATAAAATAAAAAATCACGCTTAATACTTATGCCATATGCCAGTTCCAGATAGTTGTTTCCAAAAATGAGGATAAGATTTCTCAACGACATCCGGGTGGTCAATTTCTAGTATTTTAGTCATCAATACCAAAGGAGCAAACGCCATCGCCATACGATGGTCTTCATAGGTATTTATTCGGATCGTTGGTTTAACCTTGACATCACCACCCGGCAACTCTATGAAGTCCTCCCCCACCTTGATATCTATACCCAACTTAGCCAATTCAACTTTTAGGGCTTTACCTCTATCCGTTTCCTTATTTTTTAGGGTAGATAACCCTGTGATTATGGCCTGGTGTCCCTGAGCAACACAGGCAACAACTAAAGGTTGTGCTAAATCTGGGGTTTGAATTAAATCAAAATTTAAACGTTTGGTAGCTACCTTCCCCTCATTAAATGAAAGATGTAATCCGAGATGGTCAAAAGAACTTTCCACCCCCAATTTTTCAAAAACCTCCCGGACCTTAGAATCTCCTTGAATACTATGTTTGGAAACCTCTTTGATTAGAATATGGGGTATTTTTCCAACTGCCACATATTCATACCAAAAAGCAATAGCCGACCAATCTTTTTCTACTTTAATAGACCTAAAATTATATTTTCCTTCAGGCACCATTATCTGGTTACCATGTATCGAAATAGGTAGCCCACAGGATTCCATTAAACTTGCGGTCATGGAGATATAGGGGAAAGAAACCATTTTGCCTTCCAACTTAATGGTTAACCCCGATTCTAAATACGGTCCAATTAGCATTAATGCCGTAATAAATTGACTGCTAATATTCGCCTTGACATTGATTTCCCTTCCCAACAATTCCGCCCCAATTATTTTTAGTGGCGGAAATCCTTTTTTATCTATATACGTAATGTTGGCACCTAATTCTTTTAGCGCATCCACTAAAACCGAAATGGGTCGCTCACGCATTCGTGTTGAACCTGTTAATACAAACGTTCCCTGTTGAAGGGCTAAAAAGGACGTTAAAAACCGGAAGGTAGTCCCTGCATGGCCCACATCAAGAACGGGAGGCAAAGAACGAGTAAGCTCTTTTAAGATTTGGGTGTCTTTTGCTTCGGATAAGTCTGAAATCAGACCTGAACCAGCTAAGGCCTGAATAATTAGCAAACGATTAGCGATACTTTTAGAAGTAGGCACCTCTACCACCGCGTTTGAATATTTATCAGGAGCCGTTAACTTCATGGTTTAAAACTCCATTTCTCCATTCACCACGGATTGAACAAACTCAAACGATCGTAAAGCCAATTCCATGGAAACGGGTTGGTCATAAATGGCTTTTCCCGACTCCGTTAATAAAACAAAACGTAATTCCGTTCCGGCATTCTTTTTATCATGCTTTAAAGGCAATTCTAGGTTCTCTGCCATTAACCAAGTAACAAATTCTAAATCAAAAACTTCCTGGAGTAAATTAGAAATAGCCACCACATCAACTTTAGCCAATCCCGCTTCTATATGCGAAACATAAGCAGCACAAATCATTCCGGCTGCCACAGCCTCGCCATGTAATACCTCCGTATCGGAATCCATAAATAAGGTTTCGATAGCGTGCCCCATGGTATGTCCGAAGTTTAACACTTTTCGAATTCCCTTATCGAAAGGATCTTGTTTTACAAAGTGGTATTTGATAGCTACCGATGCGGGTAAGATTTCGGTCACAAAGCCAACGGAAGGGGCACCTTGCTCTATCATTCGTACCCAGGTCGATTTATCTGAAATCAATGCATGTTTAATCATTTCTGCATACCCAGAAACAAATTCCCTATCCGGTAAAGTATTTAGAAAATCAGTATGAATGAACACCCCTTTAGGATCTGAAAAATATCCTAAATGGTTTTTTAATTGATTAAAATTCACCCCTACTTTACCACCGACTGATGCATCCGTCATGGCCAATAAGGAAGTTGGAACGTTAATAACATCCACACCTCTTTTATAGGTAGCGGCAACAAACCCTCCCAGATCAGAAACAACCCCTCCACCAATATTTAAAATCACATCTCCTCTAGAGATTCCTAAATCGGTGAAATTCTCCCATAGTTGATACGCTAAATCCATGGATTTACTATCCTCTCCAGGTTCGAGTTTAAATACTCGTTGCTCCACTTTCATTTCGCCTAAGTATTTATCAATAATAGGTAAACAGTGTTCTAAGGTATTATTATCGGCAATAATGTATCGTTTGGAGTGAGGGTAGTTCGCATTGACAAAACGGACCAATTTGGCCATAGAATCCTCAAAAACTACTTGATAAGAACCAGCATCCATAGTTTTAGCAATTACAATTAATTTCTTGCCCTTCTTTCTTTACCCAGAGGATGGAGAATTTTCTAGTTTCCGATTTAGAAAACTCAATCACCAAGATCCCCTTATCTTTCGTTTCGAAGGCCACTTGATAAGTTCGAGGCCAGGTTTTCACGTAGCTCTCTCCAAAATTTACGTTCCCATCATTCAATAACTCATCCAATTCAATACTGGAAAAACCTAAACATCCCATTTCACACCAAAACACATCGGAAGGACTAAAGGTGGAATCCAAACGAATTTCCTCTAAAATCCTATTATTTGGAGTCCAAGAGGTATAGTTTTTTGTGTTTCTACCGCGTAAAAAAAGCGCCCAAGCCATAACGGTTCCAAGTAATAACCCAAAACCATAAATTCTAAATCTTCTTTTCATATAAAAATCCAATAATACTGATCCGCTGCAAATGTAAATGTTAGCCAACAGTTTCGTGTACTACATATGTGAATAGGTACGGAAGTATGGACAAAAAAAAAGAGTTACTCGTAAAAGCAACTCTTTTTTTTAGATTGTGCGGATGAAAGGACTCGAACCTTCACACCTCACGGCACTAGATCCTAAGTCTAGCGTGTCTACCAATTTCACCACATCCGCAATCGGGCGGCAAAGATAGTCATCTTTCTGGTTATGCAAACGAAAATTCAAAAAATTGATTTTATTTTTTGTTGATAAAAAATCGCCAGAGTGTAGGAATAACTTTGGTCATTATTGGGAACTACGCTTCTCAATTTTACCTTTGCATCCACATGGGAAAATTTATCAAAATAGATCCAAAAAAGGAATCTACACCTAAGGTGTTCGGAACCATGCTTGGAGCTATTGGTCCCCGACCAATAGCTTTTGTAAGTACGGTAGATGGAAAAGGGAATTCGAATTTAAGTCCGTTCTCGCAATTTGGTGTTTTTAGTGCTAATCCGCCAATTGTGGCTTTTAGTCCCTCTAGAAGGGTACGTGATAATACTACCAAGCACACTTTAGAAAATGCGAAATTAACAGGAGAGGTCGTGATTAACGTAGTTAATCACGCTATTGTGGAGCAAATGTCATTGTCCAGTACCGAATACGGTGATGGTGTGAACGAATTCTCCAAGTCTGGATTAACGGAAGTTCCAAGTGATTTGGTCAAACCAAGTCGTGTATTGGAATCGCCAGTATCTATGGAATGTAAAATACTCGATATCATAGAACTGGGTACCGAAGGGGGTGCCGGGAACATGATTATTTGTGAAGTCATACGGTTTCATGTAAATGAAGATGTATTGGATGAAAATGGCTCCATTGATCAAACAAAAATTGATTTAGTGGCTCGTATGGGAGGCAATTGGTATTGCCGCGCACATGGAGATGCCATTTTTGAAATCACCAAACCCTTAACTACTTTAGGAATTGGGGTAGATCAAATCCCTTTGGACATCAGAAACTCCACTATTCTTACCGGTAATGATCTGGGTAGATTAGGGAACGTAGAGCGTTTACCATCTGAATTAGATGTAAACGATCATAAATTATTTGAATTGAGCGAAGTATTTGTTGCTCATGAAGATGATGCCGTAACTTTAGAGCTTAAGTTACATCAAATTGCAAAAGAACAAATTAATAATAATCAAATAGAACTGGCTTGGATGACGCTCCTCGCTTTTAACGACTAATAAGATGGATTTACAATTACAAGGACGTATTAAGGTAATGATGGATACCCAAACATTTGATAGTGGATTCTCAAAGAGAGAATTTGTAGTAACTACTCAAGAGCAATATCCACAAGATGTGAAATTAGAATTTATTAAAGAAAAAACGACACTTTTAGATACTTATCAAGTTGGCGAAGAAGTAAACGTTCACTTTAATGTGCGTGGAAACGAATATCAAGGAAGATACTTTGTTAATCTTCAAGCGTGGAAAATGGAGAAATCTACAGCTGCAGCACCTGCAGGGAATGCACCACTTCCAACTCCTCCTCCAATTGCAGCAAGCAATGACGATGACGATTTACCATTCTAATCCAACACGAATGAAATGAGCTTTACTTCTAAGTTCGTAAACATATATAAAGCACTATTGCCATCGCCATTTACGATCGCAATAGTGCTTTCTTTTTTTGCATTTGTTTTGGCTCTTTTATTCGGTATGGGAGTGGAAAATGAATTTAAACCCTATACCATTCTAACCTATTGGGAAAACGGAATCTGGAATCCCAACTTACTGGTATTTACCGTACAAATGATCCTCATGTTGGTATTGGGCCATATACTCGCCATAAGCGCCCCTGTAAATCAGTTTATTAATTCGGTCACCCAACATTTGAACACCTCTGCCAAGGCTGCGGCCTGGATTACTTTTTTAACCATGTTGGTTGCTTTTTTCAACTGGGGACTTGGCTTAATATTCGGAGCAATAATGGCTCGGAAATTGGCCGAAGAATCGTTACGAAACAACTGGAGATTGAACTATCCCTTAATCGCAGCTGGAGGATATTCTGGGTTAATGGTATGGCATGGAGGTTTCTCGGGTTCTTCGTTAGCCAAAGTGGCTGAATCTGGACATTTGGTCTCCCTATTACCTATCAAACTCCATTCCTCCATTCCTGATGCCATCAGCTTCAGTGAAACGGTATTTTCTAGAATGAATATGACTACTTCATTCGCTTTACTAATTATTGCTCCTATGGCGATGTACTGGATGGGTAAGAAATCTAAAGCGCCACCCATTACGTTAAATACAAAATTTAGGACCCCACAAAAACCAATTATTGTAGGTGCTGAAAAATTGGACCATTCTAAGGGTTTGGGCATAGTGGTAGGTGCTATCCTTATCCTATATGTTTTATATAAGATGTTCTGGGTGATAGGCTTTACCCATTACTTTACACCCAATAATATCAACCTATTGCTTTTAGGTATGGGATTTTTATTTCACAAAAACCTCTACAACTTTACCCAAGCTTTGGACCAAGCCATTTCTGGAGCCGCTGGAATTTTAATTCAATTTCCATTGTATTTTGGAATAATGGGAATTTTACGGGACTCCCAATTGATCGCACAATTCTCCGAATTTGTGGCCCAATCGGCTTCCCCCAATTCCCTTACCTATTTCACTTTCTTTAGTGCCGGGATTGTTAATATTCTGGTTCCAAGCGGTGGAGGTCAATGGGCAATACAAGGACCAATATTACTCCAAACTGCGACAGAAATGGGAGCCCCATTGGCCAAAAACATTCTCGCTTTTGCCTATGGCGATCAACTTACCAATATGTTACAACCGTTTTGGGCGTTGCCATTGCTAGGAATCACAGGATTAAAAGCGAAGGATATTTTACCTTACTCTCTTTTTCTATTTCTTATTGGTCTCCCTATTTTCCTGGTCATGTTATTTCTATTTTAGGGTTTCTTTAAAAAACCAGCTACCACAGCAAATACAACCACCAAGGGATAAATAAATCCTGAAATCAGAAAATGCACGGGATTAATGGTTGCATTCGAAAACTTAGCCATTTGTTTAACCAAAGGATAGTCCACTACTATTTTAATCAACAGGAACCCAAAAGTGAGTCCAAAACTACCCATAGCTAAACCATACACCACAGACCCAATAACAATGCAAGAAGTAAGAAATACGATCAATCCGGTATATAGGATATCCGCATGGGTGTATGAGCTCCCTTTTGATGCCCATCGAACTCTTTGTTCCCAGTACTTTTTAAAGCATATAACCGGAAAGGTGCTTACTATAGCCTCTTTATCAAAAGCGTAGGTACAACTCCCTGGATATTTAGAATGAATAGCCAGCATCAAGAATTGATCATCGCCCGTTTTAAGGTGGTAATTATCCTCATAGGGATTTAACTCCAAAAAAACTTCGCGCTTAAACATCATATTAGCTCCATTAGCCAATATAGGACTTCCCATGCATGCAGAACCCGCAGTGGCGCCTTGAAGCCCTAGGAACTCCATTTTTTGAAGACTCAAAAAGTCAGAATTCGAATGGGCAATAAATACCGGTCCTAAAACCATTTTTGTTTCTGTCTTCCTACTTCCAACCAGTGCCGTTAACCAATGCTTGGACATCAAACAATCGGCATCTGTAACCGCAACCCACGCTTTACTTGCATGTTTTACACCGGTTTCGATGGCCTGCTTTTTACCAATTCCATTATTTTTTAATACTTGAAAACCTATAGGAATGGTGTCCAGTAAAAGAGCGTACGTATCATCGGAGGAATGATCATCTACCAGAATAATTTCAAAATCACCATCAAAGCAAATTTCGGAAAGGGAACGAATCAAATCCACCACTTGGGTCTTTTCATTTTTCAGAGCGACCACCACGGAAACCGAGGGTGTGGTTACCGACTCCGTATGGGTTCTCCTCGCCAAAAACTTTACTCTCTTGGAGTATCGGAACATAATGAAGGCATAAGCACCAAAAACCAAAACGGAAACTCCGATAATAAACTCCATTACTGCGCTTTAAATAAACGTGCATTTAAAATAAAAATGACTCCCACTAGAGCGGGAATGGCCAGATTAATCAGCCAAATGGTAAAGGAAGTGGAAACCAATCCAATTTCATTTACCGAAACCACTGAAAATACAGTAATGGCCACCACTTCACGCACCCCCAATTCGGCCAAGGTAATGGTGGGAATGGCCGTTAGCGTCAAGAAATAAACCGGAATCAGAATAAAAGCTTGTTGAACCGTTAAGCTCACTCCAAAAAACTCGAGTAATAAAAAATATTGCAACGAAAAAACACTATATCTAAGAAAGCTTAGGATCAAAACTTTCAGTAAATCCGTTTGCGAATAGTAAGAAAACACCTCAATGTATTTTTTAAAACGCTTGGATAGGTACGTAATTCTATTCAACAAAATAGTTAGAAAGGAGGTATTAATGAAAGTAAGGATTATCAAAACAAAAAACACCACATACAACTGAATCCCTATATAGATAGATAGGGATCCAATGGTATCTGGTTGAAACCTCTCCAAGTAAAAAAGAAAACAAAATGCACCAATTAACAAGGTGGTAATTAATTGCGAAAAACTACTAATCACCGTGATTAATGCCCCTTTTATTCGATCGGCTTTATTAATATATACGACACGTCCTGCATACTCCCCTATCCGATTGGGCGTAAAAACACTGAGTGTAACCCCGGACAATACCGCTTTAACCGCACGTAAAAAGGACATTTTTTCAATACGTACAATTAGGAAACGCCATTTATAGGTTTCTAAACCCCAATTAACAAAGGTGAGAAAAACTGCCAAAGCAAACATCCATAACTTTGACCCATCCTCGAGGTGATTTTGAAAGTAAATCTTTATCTCCTCCAGATTAGTAGTGGTAAAGATTCGGTAATAAATAAACCAAAACGTCAACACCAAAGCCAACCCCTTAAGGAGAATACCTAAATATCGGAATAGATTGTTTTTCTTTGTAGATTGCATCAGCTCGGTACCAACAAATTTATTCAATTTGGCAATAGAAAAAATAGTTTTAGGCATTGATCCAGGAACCACCATCATGGGATACGGAATCATAAAAATAACAGGAAAAAAACCCGAAATGCTAGCAATGGGCGTCATTCACTTGGAAAAACTGCCCAGCCATGGAGCCAAACTGAGGCGAATTTTTGAAAGAACACTCGGTTTGATTGATGAATTTCATCCAGAGGAGGTGGCTTTAGAGGCTCCATTCTTCGGGAAAAACGTTCAATCCATGTTGAAATTAGGAAGAGCCCAAGGCGTTGCGATGGCGGCTGCGGTGTACCGTGACCTTCCCATTTTTGAATACGCCCCGCGAAAAATCAAACAATCCATAACAGGAACAGGAACGGCATCCAAAGAACAGGTGGCTCAAATGTTAAAGTCTATTTTGAAACTCCGTCAAGAAGATATGCCAAAGCACTTAGATGCTACGGACGGATTAGCAGCGGCATTGTGCCATTATTTTCAGGGGAACACTGTTAAAGCGGGTAAAACCTACTCGGGTTGGGATTCTTTCGTTAAAAACAATCCTGGAAAAGTTAAGTAATTAAAATTCAGCGCGAATTTTTGCCGCAATTTCTTGCAACTCATCGGGTGATAACTGAAGTTTTGGATTGGAAAAGTTCAAATCACCCATGCCACTTATTGGCACCAAATGAATATGGGCATGAGGCACTTCCAAACCGATCACCGCTACCCCCACTCTCTCACAGGAAATGGTCTTTTTAATGGCCTTAGACACTTTTTTACTAAAAATCATTATATCCCCTATCGATTGGTCTTCCAAATCAAATAGATAGTCGATTTCTTGTTTCGGCACCACTAAGGTATGCCCTTTAGACAAGGGTGAAATATCTAAAAACGCATAGAATTTATCATCCTCTGCAATTTTGTAGGAAGGTATTTCTCCTTGAATAATTTTTGTAAAGATGCTCGCCATAATTAACGACTAATTTCCAACACCTCTAATTTCATAATACCCGTAGGTACTTTCACCTCCGCAATATCCCCTACAACTGTACCTAATAAACCGGCACCAATCGGAGATTTTACAGAAATTTTTCCGGTAGCTAAATTCGCTTCCTGTGGGGCAACTAAAGTATAAGTCATGGTTGCACCGTTCGCCACATTTTTAAGTTTTACGGTAGAAAGTACAAGAGCTTTAGAAGTATCCATATTGGTTTCATCCAAAATTCGAGCATTACTTAACTCATTCTTCATTCTCGAAATCTTCGCTTCTAGCATTCCTTGCGACTCCTTTGCGGCATGGTATTCTGCATTTTCGGACAAATCACCCTTGTCCCGAGCATCCGCAATTTGTTTGGTAATAAATGGCCTATCCACCTTTTCCATTTGTTTTAATTCGGCTTGCGCTGCAGCCAACCCTTCTGCGCTATAATATGATAAATCTGACATGTAATAAACTTTTAATAACAAGACAGTCCCACCTTTTCAAGCGGGACTGTCTCACAAATATAATATATTTTCGTATTTAAACGATCGTAAAAATTTGTTAAAGATTTAAACGTAAACCAATAGTATGCGATCCGGAGAAGTTTCTAGTCGCTCTAAACCCATAATCAATATCCAAGGTACCTCCTGTAGAATTAATAGGCATAGCCACGGTAACACCAGCAGTAGGACCCGTATTGGCAAAACTAGATAAGGCAGCATCGGTAATTTTGTCTTCATACAAATAACCTACTCTGGCCATAATAAACTCTCTAAAGGCGTATTCCACCGCAAAGCTAATTTGATCTTTACCAAAAGAGTTAGACATGAAATTTACCGAAGGAGATACTCTATGCATTGCTCTTATTCCTGTAGAATCGGAGTTTTCGTATTCCGAAACAAGAATGTCATACGTTAAACCGATATTCAAAATGGAAGGCAGCTCCACCCCTTGAGTTCTTTGAGAAACGGTAAATTCTTTATCGTCCAAATTTGTTTTGGTCGAAAATCCATCCCCTGCAAATTTCATTTGTCCCCCGATATTTTTCAATGAAATTCCAAACTGAATATTTCTATTTGCTCCAGTTATGTACCGAATCCCAAAATCAAATGCCATTGCCGAAGCTTTCGCATTTGAGATACCTTCCGTAATTACTTTGGTGGTAATACCCGCATAGATGGCATTAGAAAACTCACGAGCATACGATAAATAAAATGTACCGTAAGATGCATTGTAAGTACCCGCATCGTCTGGAAGAGCGGTGGTTGTTCTTTTAATATCTCCAAAATCCATGGTTTGAAAACCTACACCAATTACATCGTATTCCGAAATTCGTTGTCCATACCCTAAAGAACTGATCCCTATCCCAGAACCACCCAAATAGTTTGTATAGCTTAAATTCAAATCCATCTTACGCATCAAAGCAAGCCCTGAAACATTTAAAAAGGCAGACTCAATTCCAACCACACTCGCTGAATTAGCATTCCCAAACCCCGCGCCACGAGCCCATGGGTTTATTTTCAATTGTTCACCACCATTAGATCCAATTCGATCTTTATTACCAGCAAACGCAGATGGTAAGGCAATTAACATAGCCAAAGCAACTGTAACAACTTTTACGGTATTATTTCTTTTAATCATAATAACTCTATTATAAATCTATTAAATCAAATTATCTTAGAACGAATCCAAATCCACTGGTCTCATTGCACCGAACCATTTCAGAACAATTTCACCTGTACCAGGAACCTCCACATGAACCAAATACATTCCACTAGCAACAGGAATTCTAGCGTGGTTCTTTAAATCCCATTCTAAATAAGTAATAGAATCATCATCTTTATCCAACTCTCTCACCAAAACCCCATTTAAGGTATAGATTTTCACTTTACATTGTTGTGGAAGGTTCGTAATTCTAACTTGGAAATCATTTTTATCCGCTTCATAGTCAGAATACGCATAATACGGATTCGGAACCACACGTATTTTGTTCAATGATTCTTTCAACACATCTTCATTTCCAACGGTGGCCTCCATACCATCTAGCGAAAATCCGTAAGTTGGACGCCCACCATTCATGGTTGCCGTCACATTATCAAACTTATCCTCTTTGGTATCTCCAGTTGAAAAAATGGATCCTGACCCGGTACCGAAGAAGTTATCCCCACGATTCATGGTTTGATTATTATATCTTATTGGACCCTTATTCACCAAGTATTCTACCCCATCAGCAGGAGTGTCACCCACATTCAAAGTAGCACCTTGAGCATACTTTTCGTGTTTTTTATTCACTCTCAGTTGAACAACAGCTTTATTGGATAATAAGGTTTGTCCTCTCCTAACCATTGGCGCTCCAACCCACATAGCAGCTCTATACACCTGGTTAAAGTCATCGGCAGTTCCAGTAGCCAATTTATTGAACATAAACACTCCTTCATCGTAAGAAGGCATTCTGTTTTCCGGTTCATTATAAAATTCTGGTTGTGCATGCATAGCTTCTTCCACATCATTATTTCTGAATACATAGACATAATGTTTCCCTCCAAAACGAACTCTATTTGCACCGTAACCTTCATACAGTACATCCGTTGGATTCCATAACATGTCAGTCCCATTTTCAGAACCAATGTACGAATCCTCTCCAAAAGCCATATTTAATCGTTCTCCAGTTTCCAAATCAAGTGCATAACCCGGGAACCAACCCATTCCAGTTTCAGAAATTAAATCTCCTTCTGCGGCATTGTAACCTGCATCTACAGAAGTTAATCCATTTTTATCGACCGATAAATGACTACGAGCATCTAATTTTTTAGCGCCTCCCTGTGAAAGGGTTTCATCATCTTGCATTTCTAAAACCACCACTCTCGTCCATAAGGACTGGTCATTGGTAAAAACAATATCCACACTATTCAGAAATGCCAATTGGTACCCTACATGGATTCCAAATGAATCATGCTTTCTAATTGGATAGCCACGGTACATTTCTTGAAAATCCGCAAGTCTAGAGTCTAGGTCACCACGAGTGGTCATAGGACCATGCAAATTCCATGTGCCTAAACGAGCAGGAGCCCAAGTACCATCCAATAATGTTTCATAGATCTCATCATCATCCATAGGATGGCCATATCTACCAACGGTGGTACCAACTTGGACATCGTAATCCATATAGGCTTCTTCGTCCAATACCCCATTATTACCTGAACGGATCCAATTTTGGTAATCATTCCCGTCAATATCATTCACCCCAGATAACCAAGGAGCGTTAAAATCGTCATACACCACATTGGCTCCAATATACCCATTGGTAAATTTATCGTACCAACCGTTTTCAACATCTTTAATAGTGATGGAAATCCCTAAAGAAGGAAATAATTCTTCTTTTTGACTGGAAATTGGTGCACTTGCGAATAAGGTATCATCCCCTAAGGCACCACCTGCTAAACTCCAAGAAGCGTTTTCTAAATCTGAACCTTCTGAATCCAAATAAGATACTACATACTCTCCCCCTTGAATAGCTAAAGGATCAATCACTTTCACTTCAATAGGTGTATTGGTTAAACCCGGTATATCACCAACAGAATATGTTGGTTGTGCTACCTTATAAGGAGCACCAGACATGGCTTCATCCACACTCTCTTGATCCATTATCAAAAAATGACCATTATTTCCTATACCTTCAATACGAGTAATTGGAACAAAGTCGCCAAATTGAGAATTCAGTACCTGACCTCCGTTCTGCATATCGGTTTGATGCGGAATACCAGAATACTTAATAATCGGTCCAGTTGCCGCTTTCCTTGATGGTAAATACAGTGTTTTTTGACCATCCAAAGCCGTAGGATCGGTTTGATTATACGTTTTGTAATTGTTATACGCATAGGCAATAGCAATATAATAATACGTTTTATAATTAATCAACGTACGGTCGCCAGTAGCAAAGAAATCTTCCTGTACCGAGAACGTTTTATACACACCATCGTTAGCAGCATCCTCCACTCGCAATTCAGGAACTACTGCCTCCAAATCCAAGTCGAATCTATAATTAATAAGTCTTTCAATATCATCTTTAATATCACATTGAAACACTAACCTCGCTTTATCTTCATCATATAAATCGGCCGCAGAAATCGAATTATCCTTCAATTGATACACTTGATAACCTTGAAATCTATAACTTCTATATTCGGTAAGTAATGAGTCAAAAAGAATTGGATCTTCCGATTTTTTAATCGTATCTCCATTTTCATCTATAAACAAATCAGTTGGACCTACAATAAATGGATCTATTTCAAAATAATCATCGTTCACATTATTCCCGGCAACATTGTCCAATTGAAAAACCAGTTGTTTATCCATTTCATTAATGCTCACCACAGGCGCATCAGGGCCATCCAATAATTGGAAGCAGTTATCAAATAATGCTTGCGTTTTCGTATCTGCTTGTTTCATTGCACGGACCGAAGCTTGTGCTCCCCCAGAAGTGGCTTGTGCCCAAACTACTCCAACGGTAATATTATTAAGTGCTCCAGGAGCAAGTGTAAATGGCCCTGCAGACTGTATAAATCGTCTATCATTTGGTGCGTTTCCAGCGGTAACCTCTGTCCAACTTGCTTGTGGATCACCTCCAGTACCCCAACCCAATGGATCGGAATCACCCGGGAACATAAAATCAGCTTCCACTAATGGTTGAACTACTCCCCCACTATTTTGATGCCCTGTTCCTCCATAATACATGCTTGAATTATCCAGCCAAATACTTCTTAAGAAATTGTAATAATCTGTGGCTTGATCTGGATCACCAAGAACCGACCCGGGTACATTTAAGTGGTACAAAAAGGCACGCATACCTAAACGTTCGTTATCTACTTTGGTATCACCATATCCTACACCACTACCATCATATACAATACCATCATCGGCAATTGCATCATCAAAGTTATCACATAGGCAGTTATCCTTTCCATCTTTATCTTGAAATGGACCTTGAAAGAAATCCACTCCAATGGCGGGAGGATTTTCACCATAACCTGGACGTCCAGAATTATCGTTATCAAATTCATCCCCATTGTAACAGTAACCCAAACCTCTTTCTACATCACACCCAACATAATCATCTTGAGCATTCCCTAAATCAGGATCCACCCAAAACCCAAAGTAAGTTTCTGTTAAAGAAAAGGAAGAACGGTTCACCAGTTCGTAGTTATAAAAGGTCATGTTATTCACCTCATCATTGGTAGCGAATGCAAAAGCTTGCGCTCTAATTTCCATACCGATGGCCTCACCACCTGTTTCCGTATGGATATTACCTTTATCATTAAATATCCACCACAGATTCTCATCTCCATAGATACTCACCAATTCACCATCACAATTTTGAACTTCACCGGTTAATTCATACTTAGGATAATCACCAGCTTCAGAATTGTAATACCCATCTCCATCCACATCTTCAAAAGGAGCCAAATAATCGGCTTCATCTTTTGACGGATCCCCATGTGCAGGCCATTCTTTCATCGCCAATGTAGCAGGTGCATCACCCGCTATAAATGCTTCCACATCAATTCGTTTTGTTTTATAATGTTGATCATACTCATTACAAGTAGAAGGATCAATCTCTGCCGTAATGGTACTTAAAGGACCTGTCCAGAAATCTACACCATTCTGACGGAACCTTAATGCCGCCACCTTTAACTGTCCAGAAGCATCTCTACCACCCAGCCATAAAGAACCAGCGTATAACGAAGTTTTTCCAGAACCTTTAGGAATTTCATATTTCGGAACCCCTACCAAATCCCACCACATGTCACCACCGGTTTGAATTAACGCACGTACATTATTAATGGATAACTCATTGGTATTTACAGGAGGTGCACAATTGGCAGCCGTCCCATCCCCCGAGCCAGAGGTATTTCTTTTAGCTCCCCCTTGATACTCTCTTGCAAAAGAGAAGGTGGAAACTAAAACCGCCATAACGGCTAATATGATAACTTTTAATCTCATAATATTTGTTTCTATAACCATAACTTTTTGACTAAATTCCTTATTCAATACCTTAATTAGAAAGTAACCATTACCCCAACTCTTGTTCTTCTAGGTAAATTGTAATTTCCAGGATTATTAACTTTCATTGAATATTGTTCTCTAAATGCTTGCTCATCTAATTGTGCTTGAATGTCACTTTGGTAAGTCGCATCTTTAAGGTATGCATCATCATCAGCCACACCTGTAAACCTATAAATAGAGCGAACATTTAAGCTATTGAATACATTAAACATTTGTAAATAAACGTTCATTCTCGCAGGGTAATTCCCTTTTTTGTCCGCTTTCCCTAAATTCAAATCTTTATCAATTCTTAAATCCATTTTAAATTGCCAAGGCAATCTAGATCCGTTAACTGACCCTTGAAGCGTTGACGCACCCACCGGAGACATAAACGCTTGCCCAGTCACATTGTTTTGTCTAGAATAAGGAGTACCTGAACCTACGTTGAAAATTAAGTTAGCACCCATTCCTTTCAACCATTGTGCATTTGAAGGACCGCCCCATTTTTTACCCATTCCAAAACGGTAATCAAAATTAGCCACCATATTGTGACGTTGATCGTAGTTTAAAGGGCTCGTATTTCTTAAACTTTGTTTTCCGGATCTTACCAAGTTAGACGCACTAAAGGCATCCGATCCCGTACCTGAAGCAAACTGTAAAGTATACGAAGCAGTCAATCTGATATTATTAGTTCTTCTTAAATCATACGATAAAATCAAACCTTTAACGGTACCAAAATCAATATTACCATAGGTCATATATGTTCTCGGGTATGCATTGGTTAAACCCACCACTTGAACCATATCTCTTAACTCTCTATAAAAGGATTCTAAAGTAATAGATGAATTACCTGAGATCACCTGTTTAAATCCAACCGCATAATCAACGGTTTGAGAAGGTTTCAAGTTAGGGTTACTGATAGCAGAAGTGTTAGAAGCCGCATCCATGTAATAATAATCCGTAAGATTCAATCTTGCAGTAGTAGAACTACCACCTGCAGTTGGTCTTCTGGTTAATACATCATAGTGAGCAAAAAACAAAGCTTCATCATTAATTGGAAAAGAAAATGCGATCCTTGGCATCACATTAACCTGAGGTGTATAATCTTCAAAAGAAGCTGTAGTAATATCCGATGAACGTGTATTTTCTTTATCTACTAATAAAGGAGCGATACCTGATGATCCAACTAAACTACTTGAACTCGCAATTTCCACACCTTCTTGATTATACCAAGTAGAACCATCACGGTAACCTACAATTTGAGAAGGGTTTTTTATGTCATCTACATATACCACATAATCACTACCAATATTTCCAGGTACAGAATAACTACCTTCCATTTGACCTGCAATTTCAGCGGCCTCATCCTCTCCCGCTTTTACGGTAGGAAAAAGAACGTATTCATCTTTTAAAACGGACTGGTTTAAATCTAATCTATCCACACGGATACCTACATTAAAAACCAACTCATCAAATGTATATTTATCTTGAATCCAACCCGAAACATAATTAGGACGGAATGCATCCATTGGACGAGTATAATTTCCAAACTCATCTGTTTCATTAAAGAAATCGTTCAAAGTAGGACTTCCTGAAGTGGCATTACCATAAGCATCGTATCCATAATAAGACACTAAACTATTTCCACTATTTAATAACTCGGAAGGACTAAAGAAATCAATATTTAATTGATCTGGAGAAATCGCAGTAAAATCAACAAAGTCATTCCCATCAGAATTTATCCCTAAGCTTTTTCTAAGGTTGTAATCAAAGAAAGATTGTTCATCTTCATTTATCTCTCCTCGGTATTCACCCGGAGCAGAATTCAAACGATCATAAGAAACAGTTAGGTTTGTTTGGTCATAACCTAATTGTGGATTATCCAAATCTAAATTCGCCAAATGCGAATTTGCTCGTTGTCTACCAATGGTCCATAAAGATCTAGGTGAAATCCCATATCCTCTAATTACTCGTTGTTCGTATTCAAACCCTAAAGAAACGGCATGTTCCTTAATGTTGGCGGATCCCATTAAACTTACTCGGTATTGTTGACTTTTAGATTTATTGAATCCACTACTCACATTTGCATGACTTCCCCATAATCCGTATACTGAATTAGCACTACTACCGTTTAAGTAACCTCCACCATTCAAAATATTTTCTGAGTTTCTCAAAGCAACGGTTGCAATGTTTCCACTATACATTGGATTTCCATTTTCATCATATCCTTCCCATCCTGCTAAATCATAATAGTTACTGGTATATGCCGACATATCTGGATTGATATGACTTGGAGTAAAACCGATTAAAGTATCCTCAAAACCTACTTGAACAATATAGTCACCTGAATTAACCCATCCTTCACCATCACCTAACCATAAAGAATCATTTGAACCTTCAACTAAGGTTCTATCCTCGTACAATCTATGTTGAAATGTTTTATACTCACCTACGTAACCGTAATCCCAAAACCTCTCCCCATGAACTGGATCTCCTCTTTTGGTATTGATTTCATTGTAACCAAACTGAATACTATAATACGCATTACTAATACTCGATTTACTTTTACTATCCGCAGGTGCATTTGCAAATCGCTGAACAAACCGACCAAACACACGCCAGTCATTATTGTTCACCTGTGCATTATGTGCACTATTGTACATGGAGTTAGAATAGCTATAAGATCTCGCATTTAAACCATTGTAACTACCCCCAAAAGTTAAATTTGAGGTAGAACCCGTATTGAAATCCAACTTACCATTAAGAACGAAATTCTCTCTACCCACATTTTGTTTGGTTGTCACCTTTTCGAAAGCATCTGCTCTCAGTAATTCCGCATTTTGAATTGTTTGGGAATAACCAGGTAAAATAGAAACTGGAGTCGCTTTCAACTTTGCTAATTCCTCATCTTTCACTTTCCACATCCCAATAGCAGATGGTGCATTATCTACTACATTCGTATAGTTACCTGAAACAAAGAAACCAACCAATGGTTTACCCGTTGAATTTCCTGCCGAATCTTTCTTCATCAATAACGGACCAGAATAAGAACCTTCAATTACATTGTAACCATAGGCATCTAAACCAATCATTTTCTCATTGATTTTAAAACCTGAAGTCAGATACTCTACTGCTCCATGATACGTTGCCGAAGGTCCTTTAGTAGTAATACTAATTACCCCCCCGGTAACATCCCCATATTGTGCCGGTAATCCACCGGATATTACGGAAATCTCACTAATAGCACTTTTGGGAAGGTTTGAAGATCCTAAAACCTTCATCCCATCAATATAGTAGTAATTCGCATCCGATCGCGCACCCCGAATATTCATGTTATTAGTACCATCATCAGAGGAATAAACCCCAGCGGTATTCTTAGCCACATCCGCAGCTGAACGTACCGCCATATTACCAAAATCTTCGGCACCTACGGTAGCTTTAACAGTCGTATTTCCTTTATCTATAAGTTTGTTCTTATATTTTACGACTTGAAACTCTTTCATTTCAATTGCCGTACTTGCCATTTTTACGTCAACAAATTTTGTTTCATCCGAAGTAACCACAATACCTGCCAATGCAATAGGCTTGAAACCAACGAAAGTGGCTTTCAAGGTATACGTACCTGGCGGAATTGGTTTAATGGAGTAAACACCATCGAAATTGGTTTGACCACCTGCAATTTGCACATCATTTCTTTCCAAAACAATATTTACGAATGGCAAAGTCTCCCCTGTTTCTTTGTCTATAATCTTACCTTTAATCTCACCTTGTCCCGCTTGAGCTAAAGCTCCAACCGACACAACCAGTGCAAGAACGAATAATGATAGTAACCTTTTTAACATAGTTTAATATTTAGTAACTCAAAAATGTTTTTTCCCGAATTTAAAAAGGGCGTAAAGATATATATTCTGTACACTCACACAAATATATTTCACACTGCTGAACACCCTTTATTTCCAATACTTTGCAAGTTTTCAACCCCGATATTTCCGAACCAAAGAACCACTTTTTTTTCTACCAAAGCAGAAAACCAAAAACGTGGTACAAATGAACGTTAATCTTATTTAACATTCAACCGGTTGATAAATGTTAAATTTCGATCCCACTTTCATTACAATATAGTGTCGTAAATATGGAATAAATAGCATGAAGTGTAACACCTTCATTTTTCTCGCAAAGTCAAAGAACGGAATTCAGTTAAGTTCACGGAATTTTCTCCTTAAGGTTGGGTTTAAGTTTTTTTAAGATTTTAATACCCGGGTAGGACTACCTGGACGACTACTAGCAAAAACATAGCTATACCAGCACATACAACCATATGCAGATGCCATATTCAAGAATAAAAAAATTGATTTAATAATTAGGCCGTTCTAAAATGGTTTGTGAAATAATCATTTGGCGTAAATCCAATACTACCTCATTTTCATCCAACTCTTCCCTATTTCCATTTGATAAAGAATAAAGTTTGTCTTTTGAGGAAGCTTTTGCTTTTGGAGTAGGGACCGATTTCACGGATCGTTTTACTTCAACTATGGGTTCTTTCAATGGTTTTTCAGAAACTACCACTGGAGGAACAATAGCCTCGGGAACAGTTTCCATTTGTTTAGGAACCGAGTCGGCACTTTCCTTACCATATTGATCTTCAAATTGCGATATTAAATCCTCCAATCCAAAACTCCCTGTTTCCTTCCCCTCCGGCAAAGAATTATTCGATTCCCTTTCTTTTTTAGTTTTCTTTTTCCATGCGTTGTATACCAACGAGATCAATAAGAACACTGCCCAAATCCAAATTTTACTATCTCCTGCTTCCATTTATTTTCTTTTAAACCAACGCACCCAAAAAGGATCTCCTTTTCTATTTCGATTCCGAGTAGATTTCTTCTGATTACTTTTCATCGATTTTTTAGTCGTTTTAGATTGTCGTTTACGGTATTCTTTCTTCGCCTTTTCATTGGCTTTCTTCGTCTGCTTTTCTTGAGCTGCAGCCTGCTTTTCTTGTTCCTTTCTAGTAGGAGGTTTAGGTGCTTTGGTTTGTGCACTTACCAAAAAAGGCATGAAAAAGATACCCAATAAAATTAGGAGTCTTTTGTAAAACGAAAAGGTAGGTATCATGCTAAAGCAACTTTGTTATCGATATTTACGTACAAAAGTTCGATTACATTTGTAGCGAACTCACCTCACAAAGGTTGTGTATTTTTTTGAACAATAAAAGCCATTCATCCAACCATGAAGCATTCTATACTTTTAAGCGCCATTTTACTATTAACGTTGCCATTTTTTTCAAATTGCTCTAAGAACAATCCAAATACAGTTATTCCAAATGTATACGTGGATGTACAACTAAACATAAATGAACCAAGTTCTTTTGATCTTCAACCCGTAGGAGGATGGATGTATTATAATGGAGGTTCTAACGGACTACTGGTATACAGAGCCAACTTGGATGAATTTAAATGTTACGACCGTCAGTCTACCTATGAGGTAAATAACTGGTGTACCGTTCAGGTAGATTCAACGGGGTTCACCTTAATCGATACCTGTAGTCACTCTGAGTTTTCCATCTTTGATGGCACAGTAAGCAAGGGTCCTGCAACGATTCCACTTAAGCAATACCCAACATCCTTTGACGGTACATATATTAGGATCACCAATCAATAAATTAAAACCACATAAAAAAAGGTCCGATAGCTTAGCTACCGGACCTTTTTCTTATACGCTTATTTTCTTAATATCTGTACTCGTGACTTTTGAAAGGTCCTTCTACAGTAACGCCAATATATTCTGCTTGATCTGGACGTAACACATCCAGCTCTACCCCAATTTTAGACAAATGTAGCGCAGCCACTTTTTCATCTAAATGTTTAGGTAAAGTATACACTTCATTTTTATATTTTTCTGGAGTACACCATAATTCGATTTGTGCTAATGTTTGATTCGTAAACGAATTTGACATTACAAATGAGGGGTGTCCGGTAGCTAATCCTAGATTTACTAATCTACCTTCCGCTAAAAGAATAATGTCTTTACCATTGATGGTATACATATCCACTTGTGGTTTGATCTCATCTTTAGAAGCTCCATGGTTATCATTCAACCAGGACACATCAATTTCATTATCAAAATGACCAATGTTAGCTACGATACATTTATCTTTCATTGCCTCAAAGTGACGACCTTGAATAATATCTTTATTACCCGTTGTAGTAATTACAATATCCGCTTCTAAAATAGCGTTATCCATTTTCTTTACTTGAAAACCTTCCATTGCGGCTTGCAATGCACAAATGGGATCAATTTCAGTAACGATTACCCGTGCACCTGCGCCACTAAACGAAGCTGCGGTACCTTTTCCTACATCACCATAACCCGCAACAACAACCACCTTACCGGCTAACATAATATCGGTAGCTCTACGAATGGCATCCACTGCAGATTCACGACACCCGTATTTGTTATCAAATTTGGATTTTGTTACTGAATCGTTCACATTGATAGCTGGCATAACCAGTGTTCCGTTCTTTTGTCTTTCGACTAAACGATGCACCCCAGTAGTCGTTTCTTCCGACAGACCTTTAATCGCTTTCGCTAATTCAGGAAAACGATCAAAAACCATATTAGTTAAATCACCTCCATCATCCAAAATCATATTTAATTGCTTTCCACCTTCAAAACCTTTTAAGGTTTGTTCGATACACCAATCAAACTCTTCATCGGTCATTCCTTTCCATGCAAAAACAGGAACTCCAGTTACGGCAATTGCCGCAGCAGCTTGATCTTGGGTGGAGAAAATATTACAAGAACTCCAAGTTACTTCTGCTCCTAAAGCCGTTAAAGTTTCAATTAAAACTGCCGTTTGAATGGTCATATGTAAACAACCTGCAATTCGAGCTCCCTTAAGAGGTTGAGAATCTTTATATTCTTCACGTAGCGACATTAACCCAGGCATTTCTGCCTCTGCTAATATTATTTCTTTTCTACCCCAATCGGCAAGTGAAATATCCTTTACTTTGTAATTATCAGTCTGTACCATTCTACTTTTTTGTTTTAAAAACGGGTACAAAGATAATCGTTCAATGAAGTTTATAAAAAATAATATCCTAACAAATGGTTCACGATTGCTAATAGCAAGATTAGATTTAAGTATTCTAGACCATTTATATGACATTCGACTTCGTCCAGAAGAACTGGAGAAGTACCGAAACATTAGTCACAACAAGCGCAGGTGTGAGTTTTTGAGTATTCGAAAAGCCATTCAATTTGTGTTTGATGAAGAAGAATATATTACGTATTCAAATAATGGGAAACCAAGTCTGGCTATTTCAGGCCATCGTATTTCGATATCGCACTCCAAAGGGCTTTTAGGAATCATTATCCACCCTACTTTAGAAGTAGGTATTGACCTGCAACATGAATCCCCTAAGATTTTTAAAATCAAAAATCGGTTTATGTCACCCGAAGAACTCACTCCAGAAACAGATCAAGAATGGCCTCTTTTGGCTTATTGGTGTGCGAAAGAAGCTTTGTACAAATATTACTCAAAAGGTCATGTGGAGTTTAATAAGAATCTTTTTGTAGCCCCTTTTTCCTTGCAAGAATCTGGAATGATGCACGGAGAAGTTCGAATGCCTGACATGCACAAAAAACTACCCCTGCACTATGAAATATTGGAAGAAACTATGATTGTGTATACCTTGGAACAAAATTCGAATGACTAATTGTGGAAATCTGAAAAAAATCCGCATTTATTGCACATGCAAAATAGTTATACTTGCACTATGATTCTAAATCAAATAGAACTTAAATCTGCTAACAATCAAAAGCAATTAGCTGTGCTCATTGATCCTGACAAGGGACAACCCGAGCATTTGGCGAAAATTGCAGCAATAGCGAATGAAGCCAAAGTAGATCTATTTTTTATTGGAGGTAGTTTGATGGTAGGTGATGAAATGGAAAAAACCATTGAAACCATCAAAAGATTATCTGATATTCCGGTGGTTCTATTTCCTGGAAGTCCATCTCAAGTATGTAATAAAGCGGATGGAATTTTATTACTCTCCTTAATTTCGGGTAGAAATGCCGATTTATTAATTGGACAACAAATTATTGCGGCACCCGCTATTAAAAAATCGGGACTAGAGGTATTACCAACCGGGTACATGCTAATAGATGGAGGTAGACCAACAACGGCCTCTTACATCAGTGCAACTCAACCCATTCCAGCCAACAAACCCGAAATTGCAGCTGTTACGGCTATGACCGGTGAAATGATGGGTTTAAAGTTGATGTATGCGGATGCCGGGAGTGGTGCAGATCATCCCGTTAGTGCTAAAACCATTGCTGCCATTAAAAAAGTGACTTCCTGTCCTTTGATTATTGGAGGCGGAATGAGGTCCGCAAAAGATGTGGCTAATGCATACCTTGCCGGGGCAGATATTGCGGTGGTTGGAAATGCATTTGAAGACCATCCAGATTTACTATTTGAAATTGCAGAAACTAGGTATATAAAAACGTAACGATTCCTAAATTTGCGCTAACTGAATACCATTTCTTTATCAAAGAAAGAATCATCGCTTTACCTTTAATTTGGACACCTCCAAAGACCATTCAATGGCCATAAAAAAAGCGTTCAAAGAAGTGGCTATTCTTAAAAACATAGTGATTACTGGATATTAATATACGAAACCCGTTTCCAAACCGTTACCCCGCAAATCTTATCACTATGACGACTAAAAATTTTCTTCTATTAAGTGTTATTACATTTGCATTATTCAGCTTTTCAAAAGACAAATCTGTAGAAAAATACACCCCACCGGGAACGGTGAAAATTGGGGCTCAATTTTTCATGGATGAAACAGAAATCACCAACATATCTTGGAAGGAATATACCTTTTGGACCGAACGCATTTATGGGAAGGGCTCCAGTCAATACGAATTCGTTAAAGCCGATTCTCACGTGTGGGAAGAACCATTTAGATCCCTTTACTTTACCCATCCCGCTTACGATGATTATCCGGTAGTTGGAGTTTCGTACGATCAAGCCCTAGCGTTTTGCCAATGGCGATCGGAAAGAGTCATGGAACAACTCTTAATAAACCAAAAGCTCAAAAAATTAAAAAGTATCCCTAGCCAAGTTTATTTCCGTCTACCCACGAAAGCCGAATGGGAAAACGTAGCCAAAGTGGGATATTCTGAAAAGACCCAAAAGAGCTTGGATAAGAAGCACAAAAATTGCGTAAAAGCTAATTACCAGACCTCCCCTACTTCAGAGGAAGTAAAAAGCACCACGGCACCGGTGTATTCGTATTGGCCAAATAGGTATGGCGTACGTCAAATGTTTGGAAATGTATCTGAGATGATTTTAAACGAAGGAGTAGCCAAAGGCGGAAGCTGGACTGATTTTGAAAATGACATCCACATTGACACCAATATTCCGTACACACACCCTAGTAAATCTATAGGGTTTAGATGTGTTTGCGAAGTATCATTTGAAGAAATCGATTCGTAAAACAGGCCCATCCAATTCAAAAACATTCTGTAATATCGTAGCGCAATAAATGGGTTATGAAAAACGAAGATTCTGAAAACAGTTCTAGTACAAACAATTATCAAAAACATTGGGACACCGCCTATTCCCAAACCCCCAATGAAAAATTGGGTTGGTACGAGGATGACCACTCCCCTACCTTTCAATTATTAGATGAGACCACGATAACTAGCCATAGTAACATCCTCATTGCCGGAGCCGGAAGTACCACTTTAGTAGACGCGCTTTTAGCGAAAGGGTTTTCGCAACTTATTGCGACAGATATAAGTGAAGTAAGCCTTCAGAAATTAGAGGACCGGGTAGGAATTGGTAAAATTGAAATCATTGTGGACGATTTATCACACCCCAATAAGCTATCTCAAATAGCATCTGTTGACATTTGGGTTGATAGGGCTGTGTTGCATTTCCTTACCGAATCAACGGATCAAACCACCTATTTTGATTTACTAAAATCGAAACTTAAAAAGGGTGGTTATGCCTTATTTGCTGAATTTGGTTTGGGCGGAGCTACTAAATGTTGTGGTTTACCTATCCAACAATATGAAAACGATCAATTTCAATCGCAACTTGGAAATGAGTTTGAATTAGTGAGCTCGTTTAACCATACCTACCATAACCCAAATGGCGATTCTAGAAAATATATTTACTCTTTATTTAAACGAATATAATGTACAGTAAAGAGGAGGAAAAAGCCATTAAAGGCGCATTTTGGGGAACATTAACCACTCGAATTCAAAAACACCGATCCGCAAATGGACGAAGAATTAACTGGTTCAAGTATCGAACGGGGTTAAAGGAAATATTTATCCGTACGGAAGTAGACCAAAAAGGCTGTAAGATTTGCATTGATTTACAGTTTAAAAATCCGGGAATTAGAGAATTGTTTTACGAGCAGTTTCTAGAAACCAAAACCGTTTTTGAAAACACGATGGTTTCACCTGTAAAATGGCAACTCAACTACGAACACGAATACGGTACCGAGATATCCAGAATAAGTGTAGAAAACAACACCACCAATATTTACCGGCAAGAAGATTGGCCGGAAATGCATGATTTTATTGTGACTCATTTACGTAGAGTAGATGAATACTGGAATGACTTTGGCGAGCTGTTCAAGACTTTAAAATAGATTCTCATTTTTTTCAATATAGTGTGTGTTTTATCACATTTCTCTGAAATTCGAGTCTGTACATTTGCACTCGAATACCTACCATGGATACACTCATCATCATCGGATTTTCAGCAGCTACACTTATAGGCATCTCCTTAGGTCTTATTGGTGGAGGGGGTAGTATCATTACTGTTCCTGTGCTGGTGTATCTTATGAATATTGATCCTGTAACGGCCACGGCTTACTCCCTTTTTGTGGTAGGAACAGCTAGTTTGGTAGGATCTGTACAGTACTTTCAAAAAGGATTAGTCGATTTAAAAACCGCATTTATTTTTGGAATCCCCGCCATTGCTATGGTATTTCTTATGCGAAAAATCATTGTCCCAGCTATCCCAGATACCCTTTTTCAAATGGGTAATTTGATCTTCACCAAGGACATGGGTATTATGATGATGTTCGCTATCGCGATGATTGCTGCATCGGTATCGATGATTCGAGGACCGAAAGATCCTGGGACAATAGAAAAGCCTTCAAAATTCAATTACCCACTCCTGTTATTGATTGGACTTTTAGTCGGCTCTTTTACGGGCCTTGTAGGTGCGGGTGGCGGGTTTTTAATCATACCGGCTTTGATTGTTTTGGCCAAGTTACCGATGAAACAGGCCGTGGGGACCTCTTTGCTTATTATTGCTTCCAATTCGTTAATTGGCTTTTTGGGAGATGTATCTCATCGAGCCATTGATTGGAAATTTTTACTCTTGTTTACTGCGATTGCAGTTGTTGGAATCTTTATCGGAAGTACGCTGTCCAACAAAATTGAAGGCGCCAAACTCAAACCGGCTTTTGGTTGGTTTGTATTCATCATGGGAATATTTATTCTCGGAAAATCATTGATCAATTAATTACCATTAATATAGAAAAGACATGTTTGATAATTTAAATGCAACAGAATTCCAGAAAGCGGTAGCGCTATCTCCTAAAGCGGTAGTTTTAGATGTTCGTACTCCCATGGAGTTTCAAGAAGGTCATTTAAAAAATGCCGTGTTACTCGATTTTTATTCCCCTACCATTCAAGCGGATATTGACGCTTTAGATAAAACCAAAGAGTATTTGGTTTATTGCAAGAGTGGCGGTCGTAGTGCGAATGCGTGTAGCTATATGGCACAATCAGGCTTTGTTAAAGTAACCAACATGGATGGTGGTATTCTGGCTTGGAAAGGGGAAGTTGAAATAGGATAGTTTTAATCGGGCCTTCGAGACAGTCTTTCTTCGAAAGAATGCTCTGGCAACACTGCCAAGTTTTAGAAAAATATTTCGCTAAATAAAAAGGGAGCCTTTCGGCTCCCTTTTTATTATTTTAGGTAATTCTCATTTGGGTTTGACGATGGAGACGCAATAGCTGTGGATATCGTTTTGGTTGACCCAACGATTTGTATTTCACCTTCGTAATTAACTTCGCCACCACACCCATATAATTTCAATATATAGAAATACACCCCATCACTTAATTTATCTTTTCCTTGATTGGTCCCATCCCAATATATACTAGAGTGAGGGATCGGATAATGCGGTGCCGGAGCCTCAAATGGACAACAAGCATCTCCATCATGTTTTAGTTTCCATACTTTGTTACCATTCCTATTCCATAATTTGCCTGAATTTAACTTTGGAAAAAAATAAATAAACCTATTATTCCTGACTCAACTACTTAACCTCTTCAATTTCGGTAACTACAACTTGCTCAACACCTACCAAAGGAACCCCATTTAACCATTCCGTCACCATATCATCATACCGACAAGAATAGCCAACACCGATAAACTCTAAGTCGACCATAAATTTTTTTTCGTGATAATTCCCCCAAATTTTTAATGAATCTGGTAGACCTTCCACAACCTGTACATTGAATCCAATGAACTCAATACTATCACTTACTTCATTCAAAAATAAACCTACGCAATATCCTTCTTCCCCAACAGGTATGGAGTCAATACTAACTATAATTTGTTCTCTAACCTCCCCATACATGGTACTTGAATATTGTTCTTCCACTTTTGGACACTCGCTCTCTTTTTTACAGCCCATAAAAAAAATTGTATTGGCTACAAGAGTTATAATTAACGTGATTTCCTTCATAAGAATCTATTATTGTTTAACAACCTTAAATACCCTTCTTTCATTCTCTGTATTTCTAATCTCTAACAAATAAATACCCGCTGGAAATTCCGAAATATCAAAACTCACAGGAGGTAGGTTCCCACTAGACAAATCTCTTTCTCTACTCATTAAGATACCTCCATCCAATTTCATAAGATTAATTATGTAAAAACCTGTCTCCTCTATTAATCCCAATCCAACAACGAACTTACCTGTAGAAGGGTTTGGATAGATTTCCAACGGTAAACCTACTGTTTTATTACTTTCATAATCAACACCAGAAGATTTTTTATAATCAACCTTCTCAAAATCCTGCTTGCCACATAAGTCAACAAATGCCTCAAATTCGCTTTCTAAATGTGTCTCAAAACCAGCACGAAGTTCCACAGAATGACCTGCTCTAAATACAAAATTTCGCCCCCATTGTATGACCACAATTCCATTCGTAACTAATTCACCATCACTATAAAATGTTTTAGCCCAATTATTACCTGATACATCCGAATTACTTATTGTAATTAATTGATTTGATGTATTCAAATACATCATTCTGTCGAAATTTTCTTGAATAACTTTGACATTATCAGCAGTAGAATAATTCCCTGAAAAATGGGTTGGGTTATTTAATGGGTATCCTGTATTTGGTCCAGACCACAATTATTTGGATAAGCCATAATTGTTCTCATGGATTCATCTGCTGCAACAAACCCATGACCGTATGCATAAGGCAATACTTTTGGGTCTATATCATGCCTAGCACCAAAAAGATGTCCAATTTCATGAACCATAGTGAATGCTGGTGCTGTAATAGAGCTTTCTTTAAACCAAACCAATTTTCAGTTACTACGGACAAAGTCGGTTTCATAAATATTCTAATTCAGAATTAAAACGTGAGGAGGCGAGCTTGACCAAAAATATTCCACTATTCTTTTTTCACAAAATCATTTTCACAAAAAAAAAAGGAGCTAAATAGCTCCCTTTTTTTAAATTATTTTTCTAAACCTGCGCGATGCAATAAGGCATCTACTTTGGGTTGACGACCTCTAAATCTTTCATACAGGACCGATGGATGTTCACTTCCCCCTGCACTTAAAACATGATCGTAAAAACTTTGAGCCACTTCTTGATTAAAGATGCCTTTTTCTTTAAACAATTCAAATGCATCGGCATCTAGTACCTCTGCCCATTTGTAACTGTAATACCCGGAAGAATATCCGCCTTTAAAAATATGCGCAAACTGACAACTGGTACTAGCCCCTTCTATTTTGGGCAATAAGGAAGTTTTATCCAA
Source organism: uncultured Flavobacteriales bacterium (assembly GCA_913062955.1). GTDB lineage: Bacteria > Bacteroidota > Bacteroidia > Flavobacteriales_G > Salibacteraceae > CAJXZP01. Next base: position 37,149 of record CAJXZP010000007.1, read on the forward strand.
TACCGATTTTTCAAAATCAAAAACAGATTCTGTCACCTCACTATTTAATGTATGCCATCCCATATCCAAATACCCAAAGCTCATTTGGCGCATGGTATTATATCCTTCCAAGAACTGTTGCGATTTCACAATTTTTTCAATTTCTTGATCTGGAATTAACTCTTTAGAATTGTGGTGACGTGCAAAGAATTCTAACGCTTCTTTTTCGTAACACCAGTTCTCTAAGATTTGAGAAGGTAACTCCACAAAATCCCAAAAAACACTTGTTCCACTTACACTTGGATACGTACATTCCGAAGACATTCCATGTAATGCATGACCAAACTCATGAAACAAAGTGGTCACCTCGTTAAAGGTTAGTAATGTAGGTTGTAAGGCAGTTGGTTTGGAGAAATTACACACAATTGAAATATGTGGACGATAGTTCTTCCCAGCACGTTTATGCTGCCCTTTGAATGAAGTCATCCAGGCACCTTGACGTTTTCCTGTACGAGGAAAGAAATCGGCATAGAAATATGCTTTATGGTTGCCATCGCGATCTTTCACCTCATAGGTTAAAACATCCTCGTGGTAAACTTCAATATCATCTCGTAGTTCAAAATCGTATCCGTAGAGAATTCGAGCTACATTAAACACCCCATTAATCGTGTTATTTAACTCAAAGTAAGGCTTAATTTTTTCTTCGTCTAAATTGAGTTCTTTCTTCTTTAATTTTTCGGCATAATAATTAAAATCCCAAGCTTTCAATTCTTCAATTCCATCTTCTTTTGCTAAATCAGCGACCCGCTTTACATCTGCTTCAGCAGCCGGCTTGGCCTTTTGAAGCATATCATCCATAAAGTCAGTGACTACTGTTGCACTTTGCGCCATTCTACGTTCCAATACATAATCCGCATGCGAGTTGTACCCCAATAAATTGGCTCGTTTCAAACGTAAATGGGCAATTTCTTTAACGATATCCTGGTTATCAAACTCATCCCCTTTACATGCTTTGGTAGCTGATGCCATGTAAAGCGTTTCACGCAAATCTCTTCTTGAAGAATATTTCATAAAGGGCAAAAAGCTGGGGTATTGTAAATTGATGACCCACTTATCTTCATCCCCAGTCTCTATAGCTGTTTGAGCGGCATAATCTATGGCACTTTGAGGTAAACCCTCTAGGTCTGTTTCTCCATGAAGTACCATTTTATAACTATTGGTTTCGGCCAAAACATTCTCTCCAAATTGAAGCGAAGTACTGGATAACTTCTCATCAATAGCTCTCAATTCTGTTTTCTGCGCCTCCTCTAATAAGGCACCATTTCGAGCAAAACCTAAATACGTTTTCTCTAAAACGGTGCGTTGTTCTTCCGTTAAGCTTTCAGAGTCTTTTGAATCCCATACGTTCTTTACCCGTTCAAACAAAGCCGGGTTCATGGCCACATCATTTCCGTAAGCGGTGAGCTTAGCCGAAAACTCAGGAGCCATCGCTTGAATTTCATCCGTGGTTTCTGCCGAATTCAGATTAAAAAAGATACTAGATAACTCATTTATATCCGACCCAACAAACTCCAATTTTTCAATGGTATTGTCAAAATTAGGCCTTTCGGATTGCGCTAAAATTTCTTCTAATTCTGCGTTAGCTATTTTAATGCCCTTTTCAAGCTGCACTATAAACGTACTGATATCCAGTGAATTAAATTTAATCAATTCTTGTTCAGTGACTTTAGTTACATGTAAACTCATACAAATATCATTTTTTAGTCCTTTTGCTCCATGTAGTTTTACATCGTTGAAAAGGAAGAATACAAAGAAATCAATCTTTCACCAAAAAACTTAGTATCCTAGGAAATAAAAAGCACCCTAGTGTAATTATTGGAAGAGGAACCGGAGGAATCATGGTAGCAGCCCAATTAAAACGTGCCAATAGCAGTTTAGACATTGCCATTATTGACCCGCCCACACTCCTTTTTACCCACCAACGAATACTTTGGTAGGGGCAGGTTTAATGGAATATGAAGACACTCTAAAAGCAGAAAAAAAATTAATTCCAAGGGGAGTGACTTGGATCCAAGAAAAAGTGAATACTATTGAAACGCAAAGGTGAGTTACCCGATGTGGATTTTAAAACGCAACAGGTTTCGATTTCGGAGCCTTTTTCATGATCTATTGAAATAGTTTCCATTAACCATTTTCATCAGGACCATTTTTGTATACAACTCTACCCTAACAATACCCAATACAGAATCTACCTTTCCATAATAATTTCGACTTTCGAAAACGAAAATCATCCACATTCGTATTCCTGTATTTCTAAGGTCGAACTTACCGTTTTTACGAGATTTGGACTGGCTACAATTATGATTGTAGCCAGTCCATTTTATTCTTCTCAATAATAATAGCCCTGGTATTTTAGGCTCTATACAAATCCATCAACCACCCGTCCAACGACCCAACTCCTTAGTAAGTATAAATACCTGATTTGCAAACACCTACTTAATACCCTCTTGTATTTAGATATGGTTTTAGTATATATTTGATATTAGTAGATAATTGAAAGCGAATACTTTAAAGTAATGACTGCGCAGTCCTGAACCTCGTAATCCGTTATTTAATCATATAATAATTTTTTAAGAACTTTTTTATGAATTTAAATGTAATGACTCGTGTCATGAGCAAGGGCTTGGCTATGGGAATAATTCTCTCTAGCTCCGCAGTATTTGGGCAGAGTTTCATTGAAAAAATCAATGAAGACAATATCGATTTTTATCAAGTAAGAACAGCAACAGAAGCCTATTTCGATACCGTAGGACGCGGACAAGGAACAGGCTATAAATTATTCAAACGATGGGAACACCATGCATTCACCCGTCTTCAATCCGATGGAAAGGTACAAAACATACAAACGACCTCCGCGGCTTTAACTACTAGCCGAACATCTGGAAGAGCATTTAGCGGAAGCTGGTCAGAAATGGGCCCCATGGCATGGACCAACACCGCAGGTTATAATCCTGGAGTGGGTCGGGTCACAGCTATCTCTGTTGAGGCGACCAGTCAAAATATCATTTATGTCGGGTCACCAGGTGGTGGATTGTGGAAATCAACCAATGCAGGGAGTTCCTGGACTCCGAAAGGGGATTTATTTGACAACATGACCATTTGGGGAGTCACTATAGACCCGAGTAACTCCAACACGGTATACGTTGGAAATGATGCCGGAGATTTATATAAAAGCACCGATGGCGGGACTACCTTTTCCATTATTATGAATCAATCTTCTGGAAGGGTCTTTAATATACTGGTGCATCCCACAAATTCTAACATCATGCATGTGGCCGTTCGGGGTAACGGTCTTTTCCGAACTACGGATGGCGGATCTACCTGGTCGGAAGTGATCACGGTGGATGTGGAAGATGTTATTTACAAACCGGGAAGTACCTCAACGATGTACGCTTGTGGAGGTAGATTCTATAAATCTACGGATAGCGGAGCTTCATGGACGGAAATAACCAGTGGATTCAGCTCCACTGAACGGATGAAGTTGGCGGTTAGTTCTGCCAACAGCAGCTATGTATACGTGGTTCAAAAAATGGGTGGAAACTTTGGTTATTTGTATCGCTCTACCGACAGTGGAACTAATTTTTCTATTCGTATAGATCATACTACAGCTCCTGAATACATTGGAAACCAAGCGTCACGTGACATGGCCATTGCGGTGAGTCATACCAATGCAGAAGAAGTTCATATTGGTGGTTTTAATATGTACAAATCCACCAATGGTGGAACTGCCTTTACCCAAGAATGTGATTGGTATTTCCCAAATACGACTGGTGGGGGTGGAAGCTACGCCTATGTGCATGCGGATATTGAAGTGATGTTTTATTTAAATGGAAACATCTACGTAGGTTCTGATGGTGGTATATTTAAAAGTAGCAATGCGGGTAGTTCATTTTCTGATCTATCTACCGGACTTGGTGTGCATCAATTTTACAGAATTAACTGTTCATTGACCGACAAGAATCGGGTGATTGGTGGTGCCCAAGATAATGGCACCAATGTGATGAGTACATCAGCACATTCATGGGTTCATATGATGGGTGCTGATGGAATGGATTGTGCGGTACATCCGACCAATTCAAACATTGTATTTGGATGTACGCAATATGGCGGCATGGTAAAATCCACCAATGGAGGAACCACCCGTACTTCAATGGTTACTCCGCCAGAAAATGGAAGTGGCAATTGGGTGACGCCCATTGCGATTGATGCCAACAATGGGAACCGAATTTATGCCGGATACCAGGAATTGTACCGACACGATAACTTAGCCTCCAGTGGTAGCTGGGTTACTGTTTCTTCCGGAATTACGTTTAACGCAAAACTGAGAAACATTGAATTGGCTCCTTCAAACAGCAATGTTATTTACGTATCGACTACTTCGGGTTTATATAAATCTTCGAATATTTTAGATGCAACTCCTACTTGGACCACCTTAACAGGTATTAGTGGAACCATGAATGATATTGCGGTAGATCCGTACGATGAAGATCGTGTGGTGGTGGTTACCTCTTTTGGAAATGTGTATGAGTCTACCGATGGTGGTGCTTCTTGGACTAACATCAATACCGGTTTACCAAGTGGCGCCAAAACTTCGTGTGCCTTGGATCGTTCCGCCAACAAAGGAATCTATGTTTCTATTGATGGAGCAGTATATTTCACCAACAATACGACCTCTGGTTGGGAGCCATTTTCAACGAGTTTACCGATGGTAGACACCGAAGAATTGGAGCTTTTTTATGGGGCGGCTGGTGAAAATCGTTTACGCATAGGAACCTATGGTCGTGGTCTGTGGGAGTCCACTTTATTTGATGACGCAGAAGATGGCGGATCTAGTAGTGGATTAGCGTGTAGCAGTACGTTTACCACATTCCCATACACCGAAAGTTTTGAATCAGGAACGGGCATGTGGAGCCAAGGCTCCGGAGATGATGCCGAATGGACCCGGCAAACGGGAATCACGGGATCAACCGGTACTGGACCAACCAGTGCCGTTGACGGAAGCTATTACATGTACTTTGAAGTTTCCTCTCCCAATTACCCATCAAAAACAACTTTATTGGAGTCGGATTGTTTCAATTTAAGCAGTCTACCCAATCCTGTATTGACCTTCCAGTACCATATGCTTGGTGCTACAGTAGGTTCATTGGATTTGGAAGTAACCCAAGATGACATAACGTGGACCAGTCTATGGAGCATCTCTGCTGATCAAGGAAGCGCGTGGACAGAAGCATCTATTAATTTAAGTGCCTATACCTCTGGTAAAGTGAAGTTTCGTTTTAGAGCCGTTTCAGGATCCAGTTTTACGGGTGATATTGCGATTGATAAACTGAACATCGATAGTGATGGAATTACGTGTAGTACCACGGTTAGTTCCTATCCATACAATGAAAGTTTTGAATCTGGATTAGGAGGCTGGAATAACGTATCCGGTGACGATGCCGATTGGACCCGACATACTGGATCCACAGGATCTACCAATACAGGACCTACCGCTGCATCTGACGGGTCGTATTACATGTATTTTGAAGTTTCCTCACCTAACTTCCCGACCAAAAGAACCTTTTTGGAATCCAACTGTTTTAATTTAAACAGTGTGAGTAATCCTGAGTTGAGTTTTGATTACAACATGTATGGAGCTACGGTAGGGAGCTTAGATTTGGAAGTGAGCTATAATGGGGTGACATGGACTTCGATATGGAATGCATCTGCCGATCAAGGCACCGATTGGTTAAGCGCTTCTGTAAATATAAATGCCTACAGCTCCTCCACCGTGAAGTTCCGTTTTAATGCCCTTTCCGGATCCAGTTATACGGGTGATATTGCGATTGATAAACTGAATATATCTCAGGGAAGTGCGCTTGCTTGTGCTTCTACCATCAATTCATTCCCCTATTCTGAGGGCTTTGAATCAGGAATAGGCACATGGAACCAAGTAAGCGGTGATGATGCGGACTGGACCAACAAAACCGGCACTACTCCATCTTCTGGAACCGGCCCAACGGCTGCAGCCGAGGGTTCATATTATATGTATTATGAAGTTTCTTCACCGAACTACCCGACCAAGACGACCTATATGGAGTCGGCATGTTTTGATCTCTCTACGGTTTCCAATCCGCTGCTCACTTTCCAATATCATATGTTGGGTACAAGTATAGGCACGTTGGCTTTGGAAGCATCCACAGACGGAACGACATGGACTTCCCTATGGACTCTTTCAGGAGATCAAGGAACTGCATGGTTGTCGGCAAGTGTCAGTTTAAACGCCTATACTTCAACAACGGTTAAACTTCGATTTACAGGAACTTCGTCCACGAGTTGGGCAGGAGATTTATGTGTGGATGACCTCCTGATTGCAACAGCTCCAATTACTTCATCCTCACAAATGTGCATGAGTTTAGACATTGATTTTGATCAAAATCCGGGAGAAATTTCTTGGGAAATCAGACAAGATGGAAAAGTGATTCAGGCCAGTGGAGATTACTCCAGTTTACCCAGAGGAAGTTCGATTCAGGAAGAAATTTGTGTACCAACCGATTGTTTTGAATTCCTCATTATGGATAGTCAAGGAAATGGTTTGTGTTGTCATAACGGAATTGGGAACTATTCTTTACGCAATATGAACCAAGAAATAATTCTGGAAGGAAGTGATTTCACCTCTTCTAGAAGTTATCAAATTTGTGAAGGTGAACAAACGGAAACACTGAGCTCCAATGGTGATACGCCAATAGTAAAAGCGAATATTTCTATTTTCCCGAATCCGGCAAATTCCATCATCCACGTACAAATGCCGACCAAGGGCGAAACGATTGGATTGGATTTGTATGATTTGAGTGGAAGAAAGGTTTTATCCCAATCCTTTGATACTGCGGAAGGTTTAAACCTCTTCAAATTGAATGTGGAACATCTTGCTGCAGGAACGTATGTTCTTCAAATAACACAAGACAAAGCGCAAACAACAGAACGCATTGTATTGCAACATTAGGTTTCAATAACTCCATGAATGTAAAAGCCACTTCCAAATATTTGGAAGTGGCTTTTTATTTGCACCTCCTGACGCCCCCTACAAATTCACAAATTTGTTATTTCAAAAACATCAAATTTTAGGTTCTTAGAATAAGAGAAATTCGCCATCCCCATTATACTCTCACATCACCCAAAGTAAAACCAATAGAAAATCAATTCCCAAGCACACCTCGTCAATTCATCCTTGTCATTCTGAAGTTCATCGGAAATCCATTTTAATCGCCTCTTTTTAGGTGGAAATTTGTCCTTCACAAAAACGAAAAAACATGATTTTAAAATGTCTCCCTCTTTTTATTGGTTTATCTTTCAGTTTAACCAGCTTTTCACAATGTTTAATACCCAATGGCACATTCGAAAACTTTGATACCATAAACGCACGTGGATTATCTGGGCCGGTTACCTACTTACTTCCGCAAGAATGGCTGGAGAGCCCAATAGCGAATATCTTTTCCAGATTTGTCACGGGAACAGGGTTCTTTAATAAGTATACCGGAAATGATGCGAATGGAAATGCATTACTAATCACACGATCTCACCCCGGAGAATTTCTAAACCAAAATAATGGGTATATCCGTTTTGAATGTAATCAGGTACCGGATAAACTCACCGGAAGAATTAAGTTCTCCGGTTCCAGTAACCGCCATCTTGGCCAAGAGGATAATTTTACAATGGGTGTCTTTTTCTCCACCGTAATGGATACGCTCACCAAACAAGAACTTCAGACAAGTACATTTCCAGCTAGAACCCACTATTTTTCAACCGATGTCCCGATGGAAACATTTACCCATTTTGAGATTGATTTATCCGACTTTCAAACCACGGGAGATACCTATTCCTATTTTAGCATCCTGATCCAAATGGAACAAACCAACAACCTTAGTTTTCAACCAGAATACGCCACTGCGGTGTTAGACGATCTTCAATTTGAATACAGTACGGTATCTATAGAAGAGGATATAGAACCAACAAATTTGGTTCGAATTTACCCAAACCCAGTTCAAAATGAACTTTTCATTGAAAATTACCTGGGTAAAAAAATGACCACAATAGAAATAATAGATCAAACCGGAAGAACAGTCATTCAACCCTATACATTCCCAATAAACACGAACAGTCTATCCACTGGCGTGTATTTTTTGAGAATATCAACAGAAAGAGGTGAAATACACACCCATAAATTTATTAAGGATTAATACCCATTATTATTTTACGGGAGCAAGATATTCCTAAGAAATTGGATTTTCTTTGCCCCGTATTTTTTTTTAAAAATAAAAAGATAAAGGACATTGGAAAAGTTGACATTAAAACAGTTTTTAAGTTGGAGATTACTAGGTATCATTGGCCTCTATGCCATCGTACATCAGTTCAATGAAAAGATTGGGCACTGGTACTATTCTTCGGTTCCTGTATCCTACAATTTGGAGTCTATTTCATTACTTTTTCTAAATTTCATCGATATTCTTATTATTGTATGCTTTGCATTTTACATTATTAGATGGCTAAATTCCATTTTATCATGGTCTGCTAAAGATCTTTTTTTTCGGCTCATCGTTGAAATCATACTTTTCACCCTAGTTAGTACCACGTGGCTTGTTTTTTCTAACGGTATACATACTTACCTAAAAGTGGGTTATATTCTCCGGCTTCGTGACGTTATTATGGTAGGTGCCACGGGCACCATCGTCAATTTTATAATGGTGCCTATTGTGGAGTTATCCTTTATGTTACATTCTAAACACCATGCTGAAATCAGTACCAAACAACTTCAAATTAGCAATGAAAAGTTTAAGTACGAAATTCTAAAGAATCAAATCAATCCACATTTTCTATTCAATAGTTTGAGCGTACTCAATTCGCTTATCACCATTGATGCCGTAAGGGCCAAGGAATTCACCTACAATTTTTCAAATGTACTTCGGCATGTGTTAGAGTTTAGAGATACGGATTCCATTACTTTAGAAGACGAGAAAATTTTTCTTGACCAATATATTTTCTTACTCAAAACAAGATTTGGGTCTGCATTTAAAGTGGACCTTGACATTCCCAACGCTCTGGCTCAAAAACAAATTCTGCCAATGGTGTTGCAATTACTCCTAGAAAACGTAATAAAACACAACGAAATTTTGGAAGCAAACCCTATGATTGTCCAGATTAAAGCTCAGGAAAGTGGCATCTCCATTTCCAACCCTATTCAATTAAAATCCAGCATTTCTTCTTGGGGTATTGGACTTGAAAACATACGTAAAAGATATGCGAGTATGGGGCTGAGCGTTTCTGTACAAAAGGATCAGGGCACCTTCCATATTTTCATTCCATACATTCAACACTAATGAGAATTGTCATTATAGAAGATGAGAAATTATTACAAGATGAACTCATTTGTCAATTAAAAAAATTGGAACAAATGGAAATACTTCATTGTATTCCATCGGTAAGCGAAAGTGTGGCCTGGCTACCCCAAAATACGGACCGTATTGATTTAATCTTTATGGATATTGAGCTGGCGGATGGCGTATGCTTTGAAATATTTGAAAGCCTTACGATTACCACGCCCATTATTTTTCTAACGGCCTATAGCCAATACGCGATTCAAGCTTTTAAGGTGAACAGTATAGATTACTTACTTAAGCCCATTAACCCCAAAGACCTCTCCTTTGCCATGGATAAATTCAAGGCACAGAAAAAGCGTGAAACCACCATAGATAGAAATTTACTTAAGGACCTTTACCTAGGCACTAAAGGGCAGGAATCGCAACGTATTTTGGTTCAAACAGGTGATCATTTTAGACATATTGAAACCCAACAAATCGCCTATTTTATAGCCGAAGATAAATACACTACGGTGGTTACCATCGAGAACAAAAAGCACCTCATCAACGAGAGCCTCACTACTTTGGAGCAAACCTTACCTACTTCCATTTTTCACCGTCCTACCCGCCAACATATTGTGAATATTAATGCCATTGTTAAGGCTTCCAAATACTTTAATAGCCGATTAAAACTACAACTTGCTCCCTCCCCAGAGAATGACATTATTATTAGCCGAAATAAAGTCAAAGATTTTTTGAATTGGATGGGAGCATAAGCTACTGTTAAATGTAGCCGACTCCGCTAAATCCGAAGTATTAAAACCATTGATAAAATTGGAATTAAGGAGTCCTTTGGTTCCATACAAAAACCGTACATTAGTAGTATTAGAACAATTTGGAGCTCCCCATCCCACTTATTTTGATATTACATGTGAAAATGCGTTTTTTGGGAATTACAAAAGGGAATAAAATACCTTCCTCTATATAAACTAAATGCCATTGACCAATAGAACTAAAACCAGAAACAACTAATAAGTAGTGAGGTGAAACAAAACAACGACATTATAGATCATATCCTTCAATTCTTGAACTCCATTCAAATTCAGGTAGTGGAACAAAAAGGGACGGATGATACTTTTTTACCGGGTTTACACATAAAATCAAATACCTTGTTCCTAGATCGAGATAAACTAAAGTACCCAGGCGATCTATTACATGAAGCGGGGCATATGGCAGTGGCTGAAGAAAAAAATAGAATTCTTATTGGCACAGAAGATCAAGATAAAAACTGGCCAACAGATGGAGAGGAGATCGCCACGCTATTATGGTCCTATGCCGCTTCCTGTCATTTAAAAATAAATCCAAAAATTGTTTTTCATGAAAATGGATACAAAGGAGATTCCAATTGGTTGGTAGCACAATACACTGGCCAGAATTACATTGGTTTGCCCTTATTGGAATGGATGGGTTTATCCAGTCCGAAAGATTTTCCAAGAATGAAAAAGTGGGTACGATAAACTTAAATCCAGGTGACACCCACCTACTTTCATTAAACGAATTTTGGGAAAAAGATTCTACCCATTCTGAATTTGATCAATTCACTAAATACCTGATTGACAAAAACCAATAGACGTGCATTAATCCCACCAATTCCGAAGGATGTCTACCTTTGCAATACCTTAGGAAACCATTCTTTCAGAATAGTATTGAAAGCTATTCTTATGTTAGTTTTGAGGATCAAAAACGAAACCGATAAAACGGGCAAATAAAAATTCATTCAAAATGAAAACTCTCCTTTTCACAGCTATTATTCTATTTAACATTGTTAGTGTTTCCGCTCAAGAGAATCTCGTTAATCACACCGAAATCAGAGCTGACTTGAACGAAATCATTCATAACATTTCGAATAATTATGTCTACCTAAACGACAAAAATATTGATTTAAACTGCATCCAAGAATATTACAACACCCAAATACCAAGCATCCAGACGGAGGAAGAGACCGTTTTATTTTTTGAATATCTATTGGATGAATTTTATGACAACCATCTTATGGTACGTACCAATAGAAACTCTTCTTTTCGTCTATTTTCGCCTATTCATTTAACCATAGAAAACCATAAGCCACTTATCACCAATGTTTGGCAAACCCAAATACAAAATTTAACGATGGATATTATTGGTGCCGAAATAACTCATTTTAACGGGGTAGAATTCGATAAAGTCATTTCTAATTTCCCTACTCATTGTCATGACAAATCAGATCAGGCAACCCGAGAATGGATCGCAAATAAAATAGTTGCCGGTCGATACAATGAGCCAAGAATACTATCCTTGGAATTGGCTAACGGAGAAATCGTTGCACTTGATCTTGATTCATTGCTATTAATAAAAAACGAAACATTGTTAAGCACCTCGATCATTGATGAGATTGGGGTGATCCGAATTAACAACTCCCTGGGATATGATGAATTGGTAAATGAATTTGATCAAGCGTTGATCGAATTATCCGATACTAAAGGGTTAATTATTGATTTAAGAAACACCATTTTTGGAGGAGATTCGTATGAAGCCCGTGGAATTATGAGTCGATTCATTAATGAACCAAGACCCTACCAAAAGCACTCCTTTACTGCAAAATCTCCAAACAATCCTGACATTGAAAGAAGTTGGGTAGAATATGTGAGTCCACGAGGAACAACGTACAAAAAGCCGGTTGTGGTATTAGTAGGCCGTTGGACCGGGAGTATGGGAGAAGGGCTGGCCATTGGCTTTGAAGGAATGGGACGTGCAGAAGTTGTGGGTTCTGAAATGAGAAAATTAGCAGGTGAAGTTTATGATTTTGGTTTCATTCATCAAAATTATGGTTACAAACTTTCAACAGCCAAATTATTTCATGTAAACGGGACCCTTAGAGAAGATTACATTCCAACTTATTTTGTAAAACAAACCACCAACAAAAAAGACGAGACCCTGATAAAAGGAATGGAACTCATTCATAAAATGGACGAGTAAAAACACAAAAAAGATTAATACTCTTTTCGTCTAGGGGAAAAACAATTATCAACAAACCACTCCCATTCCAAGTATTTACATCTGGCTGCAAGCACTTAACGGGTCCCCCTGGGCTTGATCTCCACACGTCAAAACCAAATTAAAAAAAAGAAAAGAATAAAAGTGTAACATTTCTAATCTCTTGGTATCTAAAAGAAAATTAAGAGAAAAAAAATGAAAAACACATTCGCACTTTTTACGCTATTATTAACTGCTTTAGTGGTTAATTCACAAACCATGTATTCCAAAGCTTTTGGAAACCCAGAAAATCCGGTCCTGCTATTTTTACATGGTGGCCCTGGATACAACTCGGTAGGATTTGAAGCATCCACCGCTCAAGTCCTTTCCGACAATGGCTTTTATGTTATCACCTACGATAGACGAGGAGAAGGCAGATCGGCCGAATTGCCAGCTGATTTTACCTTTGACCAAACCTTTAACGATCTCCACGCCCTTTATGCCAAATACCACTTGAAATCGGCTACTTTGATCGGCCATAGTTTTGGTGGAATTGTGGCTACTTTGTTTGCCGAAAAATACCCGGAGAAAACAAAATCAGTTATTCTTGTAGGCGCACCCCTATCTATGCAAGCAACATTAACAACCATACTCGTATCTTCAAAAAGCATATATGAAACAAATAACGACAGTGTTAATCTCCATTATATACAGCTGTTAGAACAAATGGATAAAAGTACTTTACCATACAGTTCTTACTGTTTTAGTCATGCGATGCAGAATGGATTTTATTACCCCAGCCATCCTTCGTCCGAAGCACTCATTATATATTCAAAGTTCCGATCTAACCCAGAATTAGCGAAAGCCTCTTCGCTAATGAGTTATGAAGCCCCCACCGGATTTTGGACAAACGAAAATTACACCACTTTAGACCTTACAGATCACTTAATAAACGTACTGGCTGCAACTACTCCGGTATTCGGGTTATATGGGCAAGAAGATGGGTTATTCTCGGTCAGTCAGGTATTAAACATAGAACAGCTACTGGGAAAAGAAAACATATCTTATTTCACGAACTGTTCGCACAATGTATTTATGGATCAACAAACACAATTTATCCAAGCGATCAAAACCTGGGTTCAATAATGGAGTTTGAACAAATTTACGCCACGTATTGGCAAAAGGTATATCGGATTTCATTAGGCTATGTAAATAGCCCTGATCTAGCGAAAGATTTGGCACAAGAAACCTTTATTACTATTTGGAAACAATTGCCCAATTTCAGGAATGAATCGACCATTGGAACCTGGATATTCCGAATCGCATCCAATACTTGTTTACGCCAAATCCAGAAAGATAAACGGATGCCTACATCGGAGTTACCGTTAGAATTGAAAGAGGAAAATACGGAAACCACCATGGAGAGTGATTTAGAATTTCTGTACCAATGTATTTCAGAATTACCTGAAATGGAACGGATTATAATTTCACTCGAATTGGAGGATATCAACCAAAAGGAGATCTCAAAAATTGTGGGGATATCGGAAGGGAACGTGCGTGTAAAGATTCATAGAATCAAAGAAAAACTAACTCAAAAATTCAAGAATAATGAACACTAATATAGACTTCAAACAGATCTGGAATAAGCAAGAGGCAACTGTTCCAGAAATTAAAGAATTACTAAAAAAAGCAACTATCTATAAAAGAAAAAGTTTGATAAAGCTCCTCCTTTTGAATACCACCATGATATTAACTAGTGTATTTATTGGTTTAATTTGGTATTACTTTCAACCGGAATTAGTGAGTACAAAACTAGGAATTGTCCTCGTTATTTTAGCTATGATGATTCAACTAGCGACCTCCAACAGGATGTTACCCAATTTGTTTAAGAGCAATGCCGAAACTACCAGTAAGCAATACCTACAACAACTCATTGAATTACAGAAAAAACAACTATTTCAACAAACCACGGTGATGAGTATTTACTTCATTTTATTATCCATTGGATTGGCATTGTATATGTACGAATACACCTTAAGAATGACCCTTACTTGGGCATTAGTTGCTTACGGAATCACTACCTTATGGATCGCCATAAATTGGTTTTATTTCCGACCTAAAGCAATAAAAAAACAGAATAAAAAGATGAATATTTTATTAGATAAATTCAAAGAAATGACCACGCAACTTTCGGAAGATTAATAGGTGGTACAAAATTCGAATTTCACGATCAAAAAACGTAAATTAGTATCCTCAAAACAACCTAGAACACTTTGGCTCTTTTATTTTGATACAAACCAATAAAGCGGATTAAATTTAGGATCAAGAAATAATATCAATTCAGATACAAATCATATAGGAGAAAAGTAGACCACTTCTCCAAGTAATAAAAAACAGTACGGAATTCAATGAACAGTGGGTTTCCTGAAAAAATCAACAAAGAATAATAAATAGAAGGATAGAACCCGTTTGGTGCATAGGTTCGTGTACTTTTCGCATCCTTTTATTTGCTTTTATTTCCATTAAACTAAAAATAAATCATGCCTCATTTTGTAATTGATTGTTCCGAGAATATCATTCAACTAAAATCGCCAAAGGCAGTGATGCAGAAAGTATTTGACACTGCTGAATCTACTCATCTTTTTGACCAAAAAGATATAAAAGTTCGAATGAACCCTTTTACACATTACAACAACGGAAATACATCCGATGATTTCATACATATTTTCGCTAATATAATGGAAGGCCGAACGACTTCTCAAAAAAGGGATCTATCTGAGAAAATGGTAAGGGAGTTGAAAAAATTATTCCCTAACGTCCCCATTATTTCCATCAATATTAGAGATTTCGAAAAAGCCACCTATTGCAATAAATCAATGGTGTAATACCCATTATAATTCCAAACAATAAACACACTCCATGACAGATCAAGAAAAACTATACGAAACCTTAGGCGAATTACTTTTTTGCGTAGCTAAGGCAGATGGAATTATTCAAGACGAGGAAAAAGAGTCCCTAAAAGAACTATTAAAAAATCACCCTTGGGGATCTGAAATCCAATGGTCATTTAATTATGAAGAGTCCAAAAATGCCTCCTTGGAAGAAACTTACCAGAAGGTCATTAACTTTTGCAAACACTATGGTCCAGCTCAGGAGTATACGGAGTTTATTGACGCCATGAATGTAATTGCGCAATCTTCGAATGGAATAGATGCCAACGAGTCCAAAGTGATTAATTCGTTTTCCAAAGATTTAATGGAACGCTTCCATAAAGATATTGAAAAACTGAATTAAGCTTAAAATGGATTCACCTTTGTATTATCTTCGTTAGTAATTCAATATACCATACGAGATGTCCATCTATTCTTTTCCATTAACACCGTTACCCAATTTTGTTGAATTTCTAAATGTGGCTCAGGCAAATTCGCCTACGGAAATTCAAAACATACTAGATAACTGGAAGGATGAATGGAATCAAGAAGCGGTTTTGGAAGGCGACACTTTATCCGATTATTCATTAAGAAAATCGGTTGTTGTCCCCCTAGAGTATAGTGACGAAAAACGTTGGCTTTTTGATCGTCTTACGAGTATTATTGCTCAGGCTAACACCTACTATCATTTTGATTTAAACGGATTTTACGAACCCTTGCAATTGGCTCAATATGGGGTAGGCGATTTTTTTGATTGGCATTTAGATTTTGGTACTGGAGATTCCTCCAATAGAAAACTAAGTATGAGCATTCAGCTTTCCGACCCAGATACCTATGAGGGAGGGGATTTAGAGTTTCACATCAATAACACTATTGTAAAAGCCCCAAGAACATTAGGTTCAGCGGTTATCTTTCCTTCCTTTATTCGACATCGAGTTTCTGAAATAACCCAGGGAGAAAGACGTTCTATTGTAGGTTGGGTTTCCGGACCACCCTTTAAATAAGCAGGAGTTACTCCTACCTAATTGTCTGACATAGCCCCAGAAAACCTTTTTCCATACCAGTTTCTGATACAATTTTCAATTTCTTTAGGCGTATAGGGTTTGGCAATATAATCGTCCATTCCTTCTTTTAAATAACTCTCTCTTTCCGCTCCCATGGCATTGGCCGTGAGGGCCACAATGACTGGTTTTTTAGCCCCATATTTTTTCACAATCTCACGGGTCGCAGCAACCCCATCCATAACGGGCATTTGAATATCCATAAATACCAAATCAACGGGTGTTTCCGCCATTATGTTTAGTGCTTCTTGCCCATTCTCGGCCAATACCGCATTAAAGCCCATATTCTTTAAATTCACATCCAATAGCTTTTTGTTAATGGGATTATCTTCTACAATCAGTATTTGTAAAGGACAGGTTTCTCCTAAAAAGGGATCCACTTTAGTACTTTCCCCCATTTTTATTTCTTCGGGCGTTATTTCCGTTGGCAGAACCAACTTAATGGCAAACCAAAACGAAGACCCGCCCCCTTCGGTACTACTCAACTCAATTCTAGATTGCATCTGTTGTACTATTCGACTAGAAACCGACAAACCGATTCCAGCACCTTCAAATCGTCTATTATTACTTGAATCTAATTGATTAAATGCCGTGAAAATATCGTATTGTTTTTCCTGTGGAATCCCAATTCCAGAATCACTTACTTTAAACTGAACAGCAGTTTCACCATTTCTTAATCCGAGCACCTCAACCTCCATTTTCACCCATCCCTTCGAGGTAAACTTCAAAGCATTATCCAATAGGTTAAACAATACTTGTTTTACTCTAGGTACATCCATGACAATCATTTCGGGTAAATCTGGACTCACCGAAACGTAAAAATCCAAACCCTTTTCTTGGGCTAAAGAATGGTAAATAGCTGCAATGGAGTCTATTTCCTCTTTAATCAATGCAGGCCCTTTCTTAATTTGGAATTTGTTGGATTCCAACCTCGAAAAATCAAGAATATCATTCACCAAGACTAATAAATTCCGCCCACTGGTTTGAATGCTATTTATATACCCTTTCTGAATCCTTTCTAAGCCTGTATCCAGTACCAAAGAGGTCAACCCCAAAATCGCATTTAAGGGGGTCCGTACCTCATGTGAAATAGTCGCAATAAACTCAGACTTCACTCTAAGGCCTTCTCGGGCCTGACTATTTGCCTCAATTAGTTCTGCCGTTTTTGTTTCATTTTCAAAAACCTGCTGCTGTAGTTTTTTTGATTGTACATATCTCAGTTTCGATTGCCATGCAAAGGTTAAAGCCACCCCAATAGCAATCACCAATAAGAGGCAAACTAAAGCAAAGTAATAGGAAGTCCTTACTTTGTCTTCTTCACGCATCTTATGTAATTCAATAAGATTGTCTAATGCTTTCTTATTGTTCTCTGTATTGTACTTTATTTTTATTTCGGCCATTTGATCGGCCTTTTCGATAACCGCCATAGAATCAGAAAAGGTAATGGAACGCTCAAAATAACTGGCTGCTTGTTCAAAATCGCCCTTCTCTACTTGAATCCTTGCGAGTAAATAATTGGCTTTTTTTAGATACCCAGGTGATAATTTCTTCTCCGAATCCAAGCCCACTTTCACAACCCTTTCGGCCCCTTCAACATCCTGAACTTCCAGATAAACAATACCCAAAGTCAAATAAAACTTAGGATTTATCACTGCTTCGTTCACCAATGAAGTATTATTTATCACCTCCTCAAGAAGCCGTTTGGCTTGGTTCATTTCCCCAATCCCAATCAAATACTGCGCATAAGTATGACTTATAGTAACCACTTGAGAATAAGCCCTTAATTCCCTAAGTATAGTAATTGACTTTTGAAAGGCCCTCTGTGTCATGCTATCGTTACGCCCCGCCCATATTTCAGAAGAGGAATAGATAATAACGGCCTCCAAAAACTTCTCCTTCCTACGATGGGCAATTTCCAAAGCTCTATTAGAGTATTCTAATGCTTTGTCAAAATCTCCTAGGCTTTTATAGGTCACAGAAATTCCCTGCATCAGTCGACAAGTTTCCAATTCATCGGGTGCAATTTTTCGAAGAGCCAACGACTTTTGATAATATACTAAAGCCTCTTGATATTCATTTTCGATAGTACTTATTAGAGCCAGTTTTTGCAACACCTTGGCCATATGGTTGGTGTCATACAGAGTTTCTGCCAATTCTAGTGAACGCAAAAAACTAGACCTACTTTCCATTTTCCGTTCCAAAACATGGTACCCCACTCCAAGGGAACAACCGATTTCCATCATACCCACAGAGTCATTACGGTTTTTCGCAATTTCCAGCGCTTCTATTAAATTGGTCAACGCCAATTCCTCCTTATGATTACGAGTATATACCTGTCCTAAAAGGAAATAGGATCTTTGTAGGGTAGCAGAACCCTGTTGATCCAGAGCGTACTGATGGTATAGTTGCGCATATTTTTCGGAACGTAGTAGAGACGAATTAATACTCCCGTTTACAGCCGACTCAAACGCCTCCGATTGATGCGCAATACTTAATGTCTTATCGTAAAAAGAAAGGGTATCATAGGACGATTGAGAATGACCCGACTTAAGCAAGCAAAACACCAAAAAAAGAATAATTTTCATCTGCTTTAACAAAATCTTCATAGTACGAAAGTATGTTCTTGATTTTACGAATTGTATTATTTGGAGAGAAATAAATTTAATCAAATTCGCCTTTCATTTAACTAAAAAATCAAAGCCGCATACAGCCAAATAAATCCGTATTCAATTGGCCATTTTTCACTAACTGGAATTCAACAGTTCCGTCACAAATCCTCGCGTTTATGTACCATTATAGGCCCTGTTTTTTAGGGCGACACACCCATTTTGTTAGAGGAAACAATCTCAAATATGATCCTAAAAATAGCCATTATTTTTTTATTGACTGACCCTGCCCCGATTTTATTTAGTTAAAAATAATAGAGTCCGTATGAATTGCCTCATAGCAAGGAAGAAAACAAAATCCTTCCCTCCATAGTTTCACCCTGTATAGAACTTACGATTTCCCATGGGTTGTACGGACTCACTCCGTTTAGTACATAGGGCCTTTTCTATGGCTATGCACTTAAATACCGATAACCACCGAAAAAACAAAAAATATATTTCAAACAAAAAGAGCGAACAGTATATGTTCGCTCTTTTTGAAAATTTAGTATATTAGGTTCTTCGGATTACTCTCCTGTTTTGACAGCCGTTACAGGTACATCTTCTATGTTATTATTACCGTAAGTAAATCCACCTTTACCATCCCAAGCATTGTTCAGTGCCATATGAGCTTCAAATCTAGCTAAATAAGAGCCGATTGCCGGTGGCGGAAATGAAACTACATATTCCCCTTTCAAGGCTACAATTTGTGTAATATCTCCGTATCCTGTTTTACGAATAGATCCAGAAACTTGTACCGTAATACTACTTTCGGGCCCTTCAATGGCTTGGGTAATTATTACTGTTCCCGATACATGATTAGTGCTAGGGGTTACTATTAGGTTGAAATGACATATTGGCGCACCAGGCATCCCCATGTTCCCCATGGTTCCTTTGGCTAAGTAAGTTCCAATAATTACACTTTCTTGTGTTGCAGTACTCATAATTTTTATTTTGATTCTTTCCCTACTCTTTTAGGTTTTTCGGTTTCACCTAAATCATTTTCCCAACGATTCCAAACAAACTTACGGGAGTGACGATAATTATATCCACTCAACATTACCCCATTGAACCAAACACGAACTTGTACTTAATTTCACGTGTTTTCACGTGCTTCAACTCCATACTACCCGCAACATTTAAAAACCATTTGTCAGATGATAGATAGATAGATAGATAGATAGATGATGGGTGATGGGTGATGGACACGAAGTCGTCTTTTATGGTTATTTCAGATTACCTCATCACTCCATTAAAGAAGAACTTAACTGACACAGACAACCCGAGGATTGAAGTTACCCATTCATGTGGTTTTAAGGATGATTCTCCATTGCTCAAGTTCTTATAAAAAGACATTGGCATAAAACACTTAATTCGGACCGAAAGGATACCCATTAAATACTATTATTTTTTTCATTCACACCATCCGATTATCGTATTATGGTAGATATTTGCAGCAACAACATTTCGAGAAATGTCACCCATTGGATAAACAACAAGTATGGATTTACAAAAAGTAAAAGAAGTCTTCTTCGTATTCTTAAAATTAGGTTGTATTGCCTTTGGAGGCCCTGCAGCTCATATCGCTATGATGGAGAAGGAGGTGGTAGAAAAACGAAAGTGGATGAGTCACCAATATTTCTTAGATATGGTAGGAGCGACCAATCTGATCCCGGGCCCTAACTCCACCCAAATGACCATGCATGTAGGTCATGTAAGAGCCGGATGGGCCGGTTTAATTGCCGGAGGTGTAGGTTTTATTTTTCCGGCCGTTGTATTCACTCTTTTATTAGCCATGCTCTATGGGACCTATGGCGAAGTACCCGCTATTGCGCCATTATTTTACGGTATCAAACCTGCAGTAGTAGGTATCATTTTAAATGCCACTTATAAACTGGGTAAAAAAGCCGTTAAAACATGGCAATTAGCGGTTATCGGAGTCATTTCTCTAGCCGCCTCTATGTTCGGAATTGATGAATTTCTAGTCATTATTGGATTAGGTGTTATGGGTGCTTTGGGGATGAACTTTGCGCATAATCGTTCTTTAAATAGTATTCTACCTCTACTGGGAATCAAAACATTGATTTTATCGAACACTTCCATTTTCTGGGTTTTCTTTAAAATAGCCATGGTTCTATTTGGAAGCGGATATGTATTGATTGCCTATATGGATGCCGAATTAGTGGAGAAACTAGGATGGTTAACCAAACCTCAATTATTGGATGCCATTGCTATGGGCCAATTTACTCCAGGGCCGGTGTTAACCACCGCCACCTTCGTAGGATACCAACTCAACGGAATTTCAGGAGCTCTGTACGCCAGTTTAGGAATGTTCTTACCTTCATTTTTCTTAGTAGGCTTACTCGTGAAAATCATTCCATGGTTACGTAAATCAAAAGCATTGTCTTATTTCTTGGATTCCGTAAATGTAGCTGCCGTAGGAATTATGGCAGCGGTCACCCTAAAAATTGGTTACGATGTAGGAGAAGACTGGAAAGCATGGATGTTAATGGCTCTAAGTATAATTGTAGCCTTCAAGTTTCCTAAAGTGAGTTCCATTTGGGTAATTTTAGGAGGGGCTGTTATAGGCTACGGATTAATGATGATCTAAAATTGCTTTCAAAGCATAAAAGCCCCCATTCAACCAAAATGAATGGGGGCTTTTTATTTAATTATTTCTGAACTGCTAACGTTAAAAACGAACCTATCCCATGGCTGAAATCAATAAATCCAAATCCTTAAAAGGGATATTATAGGTATCACTTAAAAATTTGTTGGTTAACATCCCTTTGTAGAGATATACCCCTTTTCGGATCCCTTGATCTTGTTTAATCAAATTATCCACACCAGCTTCTCTACCTATATTAAGCATGATGGGCATAAAAATATTATTCAATGCAATAGAAGCCGTTTGAGATACCCTGGAGGCAATATTAGGTACACAATAATGAATCACCCCATACTTTTCGAATACCGGAAACTCATGATTAGTTACTTCTGAAGTTTCAAAACACCCACCTTGGTCAATGCTTACATCAATAATGACCGATCCTTTTTTCATGCATTGCACCATGGCATCATTAACCATACATGGCGTTCGGCCATGAGGCGCACGAACAGCTCCAATAGCTACATCTGCGGTTACCAAAGCTTCACTTAACACATCGGGCTGAATCACAGAAGTAAAAAGGTTCTGTCCGATTTGATTTTGTAATCTACGCAACTTATACGTGTTTTCATCAAAAACTTTCACCGTTGCTCCTAAACCAATAGCTGCCCGAGCTGCATATTCACCGACACTACCGGCACCAATAATAACCACTTCACTAGGTTTCACACCTGGGATCCCACCAAGCATTGCACCTAATCCGTTATTCATTTTACTTAGGTATTCCGCTGCGATTAACACCGAAGTATTCCCTGCAATCTCTCCCATTGCCGTAACTAATGGGAAGCTATCGTCTGCCCCTCTGAGGTAGTCCCAAGCAATAGCCGTAATTTTTTTATCGATCAGTTTATTTAAAAAATCTTCGGGCTGGATAGATAACTGTAGCGCAGAAATCAATAAGGATTTACGTGTCATCATTTGGATTTCACCCATAGAAGGTGGTTCCACTTTCAAAACCAATTGGGCTTGAAAAACTTCTTTAGCCGATGCGACAATTCGAGCACCAGACTCACTGTAGTCATGATCTGGAAAACCAGCAGAAACACCAGCGCCCTTCTCCACCCACACTTCATGACCGTTATGGGTTAACACCATCACTCCTGAAGGAGTTAAAGCCACACGATTTTCTTGAAATGACGTTTCTTTAGGAATCCCAATAAACAACCGTCTATCCGCATTTTTTATCGCAAAAAGTTGTTCTTTGGGCATTCTAGATGCCTGCTGACTTAAACTCTTTAATGGATTTTCTTCTTCATTCATTACCAAATAATTTTAATATCTCGTTTGTCACCCAACCCATTAATATGAAACTCCACTGCGTCTTCAGGAATAAGAGAAGCAATTTTCTCTGGCCATTCTAACAAACACACATTTCCGCTATAAAGGTAATCTTCGTATCCTAAATCAAACGCTTCCACCTCAGATTTAAGTCGGTAAAAGTCAAAATGATACACCGTTTCCTTTTGATCCGTTAAATACTCATTTACAATAGAAAAAGTAGGACTACTTGTATCATCTATTACCCCCAAGGATTTGCACAACAAATTGATGAATGTGGTTTTACCCGCACCCATATGTCCAAAAAACAAAATAACTTTATGCGTTTTCAAAATATCAACCACATCACTTATCACCTCATCCAGTTGAAATAATGACAATTGAGAATACTGTTTTTCCATGCGAACAAATTTCGGTAACAAAAATATTTATTTCTTCTAGGCTGCATGTGTGAAAATGAATTCAATCCGATCGAAATAACAACCTCCTAAAAACAGGTAAAATAAGAAATAGTACTCGAATAGAATAGAAACAATAAAACTGAATTTTGAGAGCTTTCCGTTTTTAATTAAAGTCAATTAAGCTTTTGGCAAGTAAAATTTTCTCTATTCCTGTGTATTTTCGTCCCAACTAAAAAAAGGTCCAATCTCAATACCAAATATTATGGCAAATAAGAAAAAAATTGCTCCCTCATTACTCTCAGCCGACTTTAGCAAATTGCAAGAAGACATTACCTTAATGGAAGAAGGCGGGGCAGATTTACACCACGTAGATGTAATGGACGGTCATTTTGTTCCAAATATCACATTTGGTCCATTTATCGTTAAAGCCATTAAAAAATGCGCCTCTATTCCGCTAGATGTACACTTAATGATTGAAAACCCCGAATTATATATTGAAGATTTTGCAAATGCAGGGTCCGATTATATAACGGTACATGTAGAAGCCTGTCCTCATATTCATCGTACTATTCAACAAATTAAAGCTACAGGTGCTAAGGCAGGTGTTTCGTTAAATCCAGGTACACCCCTTAGTAGTATTGAAGATATTTTGGGTGATGTAGATTTAATTTTAATTATGTCGGTCAACCCCGGATTTGGAGGACAATCCTTTATTGAATCCTCTTTAGATAAAATAAAACGTTTACGTGCCCTACTTACTGAAAGAGGATTGGACCACGTAGAAATTGAAATTGACGGGGGAGTGAAACTAGACAACATTGACCGTGTAGCTGAAGCAGGAGTGGATATATTTGTTTCTGGTTCAGGAATTTTTAAAGCGGCAGACCCTAAGAAAATGATTGCCGATATGAAGGCCGTTATCGAATAAAAAAACTAAAAAAGCCTCATTCCCATTGGAGTGGGGCTTTATACTACCTGGTCAACACCACATAATCTTTCAACAGCTGGGTTAAAAACTTAATTGGATCATCCGTTTTTTCGGTAATATTTAATTCTGTTTTCAACTTCAGTACCAATTCGGAAACAACGGTTCGATACGCTTTTGTTTTAGTGGTCTGATACCGGAATATGGTATTTTTCACCAAAAGCATATGTACATCGGTTAACATTTCTACCTGAGGAAAGTGAGGCGAGTAATCCTTTTTGGTTTTCATCTCCAAAATATCTGAAAGCAATATTTTTTCTTTTTTATCAAATTTGATAATGGTGGTACCCGCTAACACATCCCCTAATCGCTGTCCATAGGGAGAAGTAATATTAAACCCCGCAGCCACGGCTCCCAAACTCATCCATATATCTAACCATCGAAATACCCAACGAATAACATAATCTAAAATCGAAGCCGGTGAACCACTAAATTTCAATACACGTAACCCAATAGCCAATTTACCGGGTGTACTTCCTCCGGAAAATATTTCAAAAGCAAGGGTGTAAAACAAGAACATAAAAAACAACAAGTACCCCATAACATCGCCCACCCAATCCAATGAAATACATAGCATTAAAACAACGGTCATAGCTCCCCCGAGAATGAGCATATCAATAGCGAATGCACCGAGCCGATGGCTAATGGTGGCAATCTCAAAATTGACGACTACTTGTGATGCTGTTTTTGTAGAGATATTTTTCAAATACGGGTTTTTTTATAGGATGTAAAAAAACACATTTTTTACGACTTCGAATCCCAATGCGGACAGAAATTATTTCAATTCCTTCAAATCACCAACAAAAACCATTTAATAAGGGTACAATACACTTATTTTTTTACTTTTAACAAATCGTCAAAAACTCAAAGTGACTTCCATATTTGACGCATATTTTAGATGAAGGAAACCGAATTTATTAACCAAAACAAAGACAAATGGACGAATGGGGAACACCTTATTCAAAAAGGTGATTCTAATCCTGAAGTCTTGTCCAAAACATTTGTTGAGGTTTCTGAAGATCTTTCTTTTAGTCGTACGTTCTATCCGCATAGGGGCATTAAAATTTATTTAAACCGGTTTGTTCAGGCCCTTTATTTTAAAATTGACAAGCGAAAAATTTCCAGTTCTGACATCCAACATTTTTGGACCGATCAAGTTCCATTTGCCATGTACGAATCTAGAAAAGACATGCGTTTGGCCTTGTTTATTTTCTTGACTGGGTTAATCATCGGAGTTACATCGAATATATATGACCCGGATTTTTCAAGGATAATACTGGGAGATCGCTATGTAGATCAAACACTTGAGAACATAGCCAAAGGAGATCCCGTAGCCATTTATGCCAGCTCGGATGCTTTTGACATGTTTTTTCGAATCACCGTTAACAACCTCCTAGTGGCTTACAAAACCTTTGTAATGGGTATCGCTTTTGCGGTAGGTTCCGGATTTATTCTTTTTTATAATGCGGTAATGGTAGGCTCGTTTCAAACCTTCTTTTTTCAACATGATGTTGGAATTCAAAGTATGTTAGGGATTTGGCTCCACGGAACCCTGGAGATATCCGCAATTATCCTTGCGGGTGGAGCGGGCTTAACTTTGGGAAGAGGTCTTCTTTTCCCAGGTACTTTCACGCGGTTTGAAGCGTTCCAATTGTCGGCTCAACGAGGAGTAAAAGTCATGTTAGGAATTACGCCTATTTTTATTCTAGCCGGATTTATTGAAAGTTTCGCCACCAGATTCACCGATGCTCCCTCCATTCTGAGATTAGTCATTATACTATCTTCTCTATTGCTCATTCTTGGATATTATGTCTGGATTCCATTTCAAAAAGGAAGAAGAGGATTTCCTAAAAGCTTTTACCGGTTTACCATACCTCCTACTGACACCACTAAAATTGAATTGAACAAAGTAAAAAGTGGAACGGAACTCATGGAGTCTAGTATCAAACTCATAGTAAACATGGGAATACGGCCAATAATGACGACAATTTTGGCAGCCGTCCTATTCACTACTTTCTTTTTGTATAGAAACTGGGATGAGGATATGTTAAGTATTATTGCGATAGACAGTGTCCTTAGTAATGTGTATCGTTACTTTACCTATTATGAGTTTTCCTTAAGTTTCTTACTTAATTGGGTGCTTTTTACGGCCACTTTTGGTATGGTATTATGGCAAGCAAAAAAAGTACTGCTCCCCCGAAAAAAATTCCTATTCAAGCAATGGGGAAAATTAGCCTTAGGAACATTTTTATGGACTTGGTTATTTATGATACCCGAACAACATTCCTGGTACATCCTATTCTTTGCCACTCCATTTTTATTTATGATGATCATTGGCTCCTTTAACTTGAGCAAACACCCCCTAACATGGCGTCAAATTGCGGCTGTTTCTCTTACCCAATATTATAAAAGTTTAGCTTACTATTTCCAGTTAATTCTCTTTGCCCTCATTGGAATGGCTCTGGTCTATTCTCCGTTTTTATACCTGTATCTCCAAGTAATAGAAATGAATATTGAAATGGAAGGAAATACAATGGTATTAATGGTAACGGCTCTAATTACATTTATCCTTTCCTTTATTTTCTTCTTTCTTTTTCAGGTCATTTTCTCGGGTTTACTTATTGGATTCTATTCCAATATGGAAGCTAAATATGCATGGGATTTACGAGATAAAATTGGGAAAATAACTACTAAAAAATTCGCTTATGGCTTGGAACGTGAAGTGGATTAAAAGGGTTTTTCTATTTATTGCCATTTTCCCTTTGATTGGTATTGCTCAAGAAATTAAGTCGACCAATTCGCAACACGTGGATTCCATCTGGTGGGAAAATCAAAAAAAGGGAGTTCACTATTTCAGTGAAAAACCGATAAGAAAGGATATTACTAGGCCCAAAACCACCTATGATTGGGGGGATATCACCTTTTTAAAATACACCCTATTATTCCTAATCGTACTCACTTTAATATACATTCTTTACCGGTTGTATGGGCAATCTGTATTTGAATTTTCTTCTAAACCCAACCCAAAAAAGCTACTTCCATTACAGGAAGAAAATTTAGATGAACGCTTTTTAGAACTCGATTTAAATCGTCTTTTAAAACTTGCATTAAGTCAAGGGGATTTGAAAATGGCCATTCGAATTCATTTCCTTCAAGTACTTAAAACCCTTGTAGACCAAGAGAGAATAAATTGGCATTCCGATTTAACTAACCGCCAAATTTCATATCAACTAGCACCCCAAACCAGAAAACCTTTCACCGATCTCGTTTCCATATACGAGATGGCCTGGTATAGTAATGCCAAAGTAGATCACGTGTTTTACCAACGGGTAAAACCAAAATTTGACCAGTACAAAAAAGAACTGATCCATGAATAGCAAAACCAAATTGGGAGTTTTTGTGGCAGCGGGTATTGGACTACTTGTGCTCATTATCGTTATTGTATCCACTATGGGTGTGGATTGGAGCGAGACCTATATTAAAGATAAAGACCATGCCAAAGGCACATACTATGTAGCGAAGCTCTTACAACACTACCAACCCCAAAGCGATTTTATTGTATTGGATTCGCCTATCCATGAGAGTTTATCAAATCGAGAAACGCCATCGAATTACCTATTTATTGGTACAGAAATATACCTACCCGATGACGATTTAGATGCCTTGAATAGGTATGTTCATAGCGGAAATAATGCGTTTCTTTTTTGCGATCAAATACCCTACGAATTAATGGAGGTATTGGCAGGTACAGACACCAACTTATATACTTACCTCCCTTTAAGCTACGCCTACTCGAATGGAATTTCCAACCGTTTAAGTGATTCAAATTTAAATATTACGGCTGATTCTGCTTTTGAATATGACCAATACGGATTTTCGAATAGGTCTTGGAATTACATTGCTTTTAAAGACTTAGATTCTATTCATGCAGAAACTTTAGGAACTCTTAAAATCACGCTAAATAAAAGTGACTTTACTATTTACAACTCCTCCGATTCTACGGGTATAGAAACAAAAAATGACACTCTTTTTGAGGGTGCCAATTACGTGAGAATCCCGTATGGGAAAGGCTATTATTATTTTCATACCAACCCCATTTTATTTTGCAACGCCCATCTAACAGAAAGAGCAAACTTGGATTATATAAATGGCGTATTTGCCTATTTAAACACGGGCGATATTCTATGGGAAGAACACAATTGGGTATTCAGCCGTCCTTATTTAAAAACCTATGTACCACGAACAAATACTTACAGTCCTGATGAAAGTATATTAAAAATGATTTTAGAAAACCAAGAGTTAAAATGGGGCTGGTACTCCTTATTGATCATGGCAATTATGTTTGTTATATTTAATGGAAAACGAAAACAAGCGACCATTCCATTATTACCAGATGTTTCCAATACGACTCTTATTCAGATCAAGAAAGTGGGCCACCTTTATACAGAAAGCGAAGAGTATTTTGAAATCACTCAAGATATGTTTGAGAATTTTTTATGGTTTGTCCATTTCAAATTAAACATTGACACCCACCAATCTAGCGAAAGAATTATTCGAGATCTTATTAAACAAACCGACTACGATGCAGATGAAATGAAAAGCATCTTTACTCGATACAAAAAAATTGAAAACTGGAAATCAGTTACCCATGGAGTATTTCTACAACTTCACAGGGATATTGAGAAATTTTACTCAAGTCTAAAATAGCGAATTATGGAAGAGAATAACAACAACGAAATGGTTGAAAACACGATCCACACGAAGTCAAGTACCCCTACAAATACTCAAAAAGGAACAACGGATCCAACAGCAACCCTAGCGAACAAGTCTACCGAAAATTCCTCCGAGCCTGTCGCACCAAAAACACATACTAATATTCCAAAGTCCGACTTACAAAAACTACAATCGGATGCGGAGAAGGTACGGGATGAAGCATCCAAAATGCTGATTGGTCAATCGGAATTAATTGATTTGATGTTAATTTCATTATTCACAGGAGGTCATGTTTTATTAGAAGGAGTTCCAGGAATTGCAAAAACTTTAGCCGCCAAATTACTAGCTAAAACCATTGATTCCGATTTTTCAAGAATCCAGTTCACCCCCGATTTGATGCCGGCTGACGTTATTGGTTCTGCGGTATTCAATATGAAAACAAGTGAGTTTGATTTTAAAAAAGGTCCAATTTTCTCCAACATTGTGCTGATTGATGAAATAAATCGATCTCCTGCAAAAACGCAAGCCGCATTGATTGAGGTGATGGAAGAAAAACAAATTACGGTAGATGGAACCAGCTATATCATGGATAAACCATTCTTCATTATAGCGACACAGAACCCTATTGAGCAAGAAGGAACGTACCAATTACCAGAAGCCCAATTGGATCGGTTCGCTTTTAGAATTCGAATGGAGTTACCCGAATTGGAAGAAGAGAAACAAATATTAGAACGATATCAAAGTGATTTCACGCAATCGTTGACCGCCATTAACAAAGTAATAAACCCCTCCGGTATTTCTAAAATATTTAAACTCGTTCAACAAGTTTACATCAAAAAGGAAGTACGTGATTACATTGCCGAAATAGTGGTAAGTACTCGAAATAGCTATCAAATTTATATGGGTGCCTCGCCAAGGGCTTCTTTATGGTTATTGAAAAGTGCAAAAGCTTTTGCTGCGTTGCAAGGAAGAGATTTTGTAACCCCGGATGATGTGAAATTTTTAGCTCCTTATGTATTAAACCATCGAGTGGTTTTATCGCATGAAAAAGAATTGGAAGGCGCACCTGCCGAATTAGTCATAAAAGAATTAATTGAAACCATTGAAGTGCCTCGTTAATGAAGGGTTTGTATTTAAGTAATCGATTTTATTGGGTCTTTTCAAGCATTATTTCGCTATTTTTTATGGGGTATGGAATTCGTCTGTGCTTCGAAATAGCCCTTTTCATACTCACCCTATTAATGGTATTATTTATCATTGACTTGGTATTATTATTTCTACCTAGATTTCAAATAAAAGCCCAACGTGAGATTCCCGAATTACTAAATTTAGGAGAGGTAAATCCAATAAAGATCAGACTTACCTCCACCTACCCATTCAAATTAATGGTGCAAATTATTGATGAGATTCCATTTCAATTTCAAGATAGAAACTTTGAGTTAAGCACTATTTTGGGAGCGCATGAAACAGCCAGTTTTGATTATGAACTGGCCCCTTTTGAACGAGGAGAATACCATTTTGGCTTCCTCAATTTATTTATTCATAGTCCATTAGAATTGGTAAAGCGAAGAGTTCAAACGGGTGAACCACAAATTGGAAAAGTATTTCCATCTGTATCTCAAATGAAAAAATATGAGATTTTAGCACTTGCTAGAATTTCTACTTTGGATGGCGTCAAAAAAATTAGACGGATTGGTCATAACTACGAATTTGACCAAATCAAAAATTACGTTATTGGAGATGATACACGCTCCATCAACTGGAAGGCCACAGGCAAGCGAAACCAACTTATGGTGAACCAATACCAAGATGAACGATCGCAGGCCATCTATGTCTATATAGATAAAAGTAGAAGCATGGAAATGCGTTTTAATAACATGCGCTATTTAGACTATGCGGTAAATTCGGCTTTAGTGATGCTTAATATCGCCTTAAAAAAACATGATCGAGCCGGATTGGTTACTTTTTCAAACAAAGTCGGAGCTTCCATAAAAGCAGATCGTTCAAAAATTCAACTCAAACGGATTCTAGAACAGTTGTACCGAGAAAAACCATCGGATAAAGAAGCCAACTATGACCTCATGATGCGTATTACTCGCAAAATGTTAAATGGCCGCTCTTTAATTTTACTCTATACCAATTTTGAAAGTATTCATTCTCTAGAACGTCAACTGCCTTATTTAAAGAGATTGAATAAAATGCATATGATCGTAGTGATCTTTTTTGAAGATCAGGAAATTGAAGATTTCTCACATAGTGAGATCACCGATGAAGTCAGTATTTACCAGCGAATTTTAGCTGGGAAATACGTTTCTAATAAACGGAAAATGCAAAACATATTAGCGAAGCATCGGATTCAAACTATTTTGACTACCCCTGATAACCTTTCTATAGATTCGTTAAATAAGTATTTAGAGTTAAAAGCGAGAGGTCTGATATAGATCTAAAAAAAGCCCTCCAAAGGAGGGCTTTTCTATTCAATTAAGAATTGATTATAATTTAACTCGTTCTACGTAAGCACGATTTTTTGTATCAATACGTACGGTATCACCTTCATTGATAAACAATGGCACTCTAATTTCAGCACCCGTTGAGGTGGTTGCTGGTTTGGTTGAGTTTGTGGCCGTGTTCCCTTTAATGCCCGGTTCAGTATAGGAAATTTCCAAGTTTACAAAAGAAGGTAATTCAGCAGTTAATGGACGTTCTTCATCTGCATGAAACACGATTACACAGATATCACCTTCTTTCATTAAATCTGCATTTTCAATTAATTGCTTCATTAAATAAATTTGCTCAAAATCTTCGGTATTCATGAAGTTAAACCCCTCATCATCCCCGTATAAATATTGGTAATTTCTAGTTTCCACACGAACAACATCAATTTTCGCACTGGAAGGGAAGGTATTATCTACTACTTTACCCACCGTTAAACTCTTTAATTTAGTACGAATGAAAGCGGGTCCCTTACCTGGCTTTACGTGTAAGAATTCAATAATTTTGTATATATCGTTGTTATAAACGATACATAATCCATTCTTTATTTCAGATGTATTTTGTAATGCCATATCTCTTAGTTTATTGGGCTTTTAATTATTCCTGCTTTAGAATTACTAATGAATTCTAGAATTTGAGTTTTTATTTTTGAATCTTTCACGGTGAACATCACATCGTCAATCCCTTTGGCGATGGTGGTATTGTGAATATAAATCTTCTTGTAAATTTCTTCCGCATTCCGAATATCTTCCTCGGACACACCTCTTCGTTTCATACCAATTGAATTTACCCCTATATAGGATAAAGGCATTCTAGCTGCCTTCACAAATGGGGGGACGTTTTGACGAATACCCGACATCCCACCTACAAAGGTGTAGGCTCCAATATGCACAAATTGACCAATTCCACATTGACCTTCAATAGTGGCATAATCATCAATAGTGACATGCCCAGAAACACCTGCCGAATTCGCTAAAATAACATGATTACCAATGGTACAATCATGACCAATATGGGTATAAGCCATTAATAAGGTATGATGACCAATTTCGGTTTTCCAACGATCGGTTGTTCCCCGATTAATGGTCACACACTCACGAATTACGCAATGATTTCCAATAATAGCTTTTGTCTTTTCCCCTTTATACTTCAAATCTTGAGGTTCTGCACCAATTACAGCCCCCGGAAAAACATGGCAATGAGTTCCTATTTCCGAACCATTCATAATGGTTACATTGGATTCAATTTTTGTATTGGCTCCAATTTTCACTTCCGCTTCAATGGAAGTAAACGGACCTACTGATACATTTTCCCCCAATTCCGCATTTGGATGTACGTAAGCTAAATTACTGATCATCTTTAGTTTTTATTTTTAGATACTTGGGCTAGTAAATGTCCTTCGGCTACTACTTGATTTCTAACGTATGCAGTCGCTTTCATATTTGCTAAACCACGTCTAATAGGGGCATTTAATTCTAACCTCAAAACCAATGAATCTCCAGGCACCACTTTTTTCTTGAATTTAACACCATCAATTTTCAAGAAATAAGTGGAATAATTTTCGGGATCATCCACTGTAGAAAGAACCAAGAATCCACCTGCTTGTGCTAATGCTTCCACAATCAAAACACCTGGAAAAACAGCTTCATCTGGGAAATGGCCGTTAAAAACTGCTTCGTTTCTCGTAATGTTTTTCAGGCCAACTACATGTGTCTCCGATAGCTCTAAGATTTTATCTACCAACAACATAGGGTAACGATGTGGTAATTTATTTTCGATATCTTTAATTTCAAAAAGCGCTTCTTTATTCAAATCAAAATTGATTTGTTTTTTCTGCTTCGCCATTTGTTTCTTTAACTCTCTTGCAAAATCTTTATTTCCAGTATGCCCCGGACGAGCCGTTAAAATATGGGCACGAATATGACTTCCTACTAATGCAAAATCACCAATTAAATCTAGTAATTTATGACGAGCTGGTTCGTTCTGATATCTTAACTCTAAATTATTTAGAATCCCCATATTGGTGGATTCTAACATAGAAGCAGGCTTGTTAAAAGCTTTCGACAATTTCTGTTTATCTACTTCAGAGATTTCTCTATCTACCATTACAATGGCATTATCAGCATCTCCACCTTTAATTAAACCCGCATCCACTAAGGCCACTAATTCACGTAAGAAAACAAAAGTTCTACATGGCGCAATTTCCTTCTCGAACTCACTAATGTGATTCATGCTGGCATGTTGCGTTCCTAATAAAGGAGAATGATAATCTACCATTACAGTCACACGGTAAAGATCATCTGGCACGGCCAAATATTCTGCTCCACTAGCTTCACTCTCGAATTTCATTACCTCATTAAGGTAAAAATACTCTCTTTCCGCCTCTTGTTCATCCAAGCCAGAATTTAATATTCCTTCGACCCAAAACTTTGAACTTCCATCCAAAATTGGCAATTCAGACCCATGAATTTCGATAATCGCATTATCTACATCCATTCCATACAAAGCCGCAAGAATATGCTCGGTGGTATGCACTTCGCTTCCATTTTGCTCTAAGGTAGTACTACGGGTAGTCGTAGTAACATTCGATATATCTGCTTTAATAGTTGGTTGTCCTTCTACATCCATTCGTTGAAAAACAAACCATGTATTTTCAGGTGCTGGTTTAACGGTAACTTTAGCCATTTGTCCAGTATGAAGACCAACTCCCTCAATGGTAAATGGTACTTTTAGCGTTTTTTGATTCACTCTCATTATAAATCTCTCTTACGATTTAAGACTTTTAATCTCTTTTTTTAACTTATTGATTTCCGCAACCAATTCGGGTAACTTTCTAAAATAAATATACGATTTCTTATAGTCCATTACCTTGTATGATGGTGCTCCTTGATGTATTTGATTCTTTTCCTTAACATCTCCTAGCACCCCACTTTGAGCAGCTAATTTAAATCCATCTGCAATTTTTTGATGCCCTGCAAATCCGCATTGCCCACCAATCATGCAATTTTTTCCAATTATAGTAGATCCTGATATCCCTGTTAGGGCAGCAGCAACGGTATTTTGCCCAATTTCCACATTATGTCCTACTTGAATAAGATTATCCAACTTCACCCCTTTACGGATGATAGTTGAACCAATCGTTCCACGGTCAATGGTTGTATTTGAACCTACTTCCACATAATCCTCAATGATCACGTTTCCAATATGATACAGTTTTTGATAATTATTATCTGAATTGGGTTGAAACCCGAATCCCTCACTTCCAATGACTGCTCCCGGTTGAAAAATACAATGATTTCCAATTACGGTATCATCTTCAATAGAAACATTGAAGTGCAAATGCGTATCGGATCCAATTTTCACATTCGATCCAACTGATACACCTGCTTTTAATCTACAATTATCACCAATCACAGAATTTTCACCAATGTATACATTCGCTCCAATTAAAACATTTTCTCCAATTTGAGCCGACTCTTCAATGACTGCCGTTTTATGGATTCCTGTTTTACTA
Source organism: uncultured Flavobacteriales bacterium (assembly GCA_913062955.1). Lineage (GTDB taxonomy): Bacteria > Bacteroidota > Bacteroidia > Flavobacteriales_G > Salibacteraceae > CAJXZP01. Next base: position 72,220 of record CAJXZP010000007.1, read on the forward strand.
TTTTTAAATTGATGATAAACCTCTAAAATTTTCCCTACCGAAAGTCTAGGATCCGCCACTCTAATTAAACTTAAAGTAGATGGCAGTTCTTTTTCTGGCGTAAAATCATGCGCTACAATTGCCGCACTTGCTTGGGTAGAATACAGAAAATCAGCGTATTTCATATCCGAAAGAAAACAAACCGAACCCGTTATGCCTTTTTCAATTTGCGCCAAATCGTTTAACATTATATCCGGGTCACCCTCGAGGTTTCCTTCCAATAATCCGGCTAACTGCCCTGCGCTAAACTCCATTCTCTTGTTATTTTTAGAGTGATAATTAGCGCCAAAAATAAGGTTTTATAAGGGTTTAGAAATGCCGTTCATCCAATTTTATTAACACCCAATCGGAGAGTTAATAGGAAGCCATTTCCTACAGCGACTTTACTTTGACGGATAACAAATAAAATGCTTTACGACCGGTTCGGAAAGAACCGAGAAATTTAACAAATCCGCATCCTCCCCAATATGATGAACGCTACCATCTTTATGCAAAATATCAATATGCTCAGAAGCAGGTTTAAAGGCCGTGTTTTCTACCTTACCATAAATAACAAATTGTTTCGCTTCCGTTACGCTTAAGTTCAATAACGATGCGGCATCTAATACTGTTTTCTCAATTTCATTCTCACTGACTTCCTGCGTGCCAAACCTAACTTTCAATAGCTCTCTACGAATGAGTTTTTTAGACAATAAACTCAACACTTTATCATCGCTCGACTGCCATACCTTTATGGCACTGATTAAATCAAAATCATCTAGTTGAGAAAACAATTCCAAAACTTTCGGATCATTCTCAAAATCAGATTTCTTAATCCTTTGCCCCATAAAGAATTTCAAAGCCGGACTCCCAAATAAATTCGATCCAGATCGTTCCAGTTCGGCCGCTCTTTTCATTACTCGAACTAATAGACTCTCCGCACTTAAAACGGTTTTATGTAAATACACCTGCCAGTACATTAATCGTCTGGCGATAATAAATTTTTCAATCGAATAAATCCCCTTGGCCTCCACCACTAACTTACCATCTGCAACATCCAACATTTGAATAATCCTATCCGACCCAATAACGCCTTCGGATACTCCGGTAAAGAAACTATCACGCATTAAGTAATCTAACCGATCCATATCCAATTGACTGGATACCAACTGATGTAAATAATATTTTGGATACGTATTGGTAAATATTGAAATGGCCAAATCTAAGGCTCCATTAAATTCTTCTGACAGTTTTTTCATAAACTGAATAGAGATATCTTCATGACTGACACCTTCAATAATACTATGTTCTAAAGTATGTGAAAATGGACCATGCCCGATATCATGAAGTAAAATGGCTAGGTAAACTCCTTCCGCTTCTTCATCGGTAACCTTGTGCCCTTTTTGACGAATAACTTGAATCGCTTGATTCATTAAATGATAGGCACCCAATGTATGTTGAAATCGGGTATGATTCGCCCCCGTATAAACTACATTTGTTAACCCTAATTGATTAATACGTCTAAGGCGTTGAAACCAAGGATGCTCAATGACATCGAAAATAATTCCTCGATGAATAGAAATAAAACCATATAAAGGGTCGTTAAAGATCTTGCTTTTAATATTCGTTAAATCCGACATATAAATGGCTTTTTTTAAATTGCAATACTGTTCCTTTGTTAGGAATCAAATAATAATACAAAAATACAAACTATGAGCGTTAAAATTTTGTGGGCAGATGATGAAATCGATTTATTAAAACCACACATTTTCTTTTTGAAAGAAAAAGGTTTTGAAGTACTTGAAGCAAAAAGTGGAGATGATGCCCTCGAAATTTTAGAAGAAGAGGAAGGTCATGTAGATATTGTATTTCTTGATGAAAACATGCCGGGTCTCACTGGATTGGAAACATTACAACGAATCAAATCAAAAAACGCTACACTTCCCATTATCATGATCACCAAAAGTGAAGAAGAGGAGATTATGGAAAGTGCAATTGGTGGGCAAATTTCTGATTATTTGATCAAACCTGTAAATCCAAGTCAAATTTTACTTTCCATAAAAAAGAACCTAGATACTCAGAAGTTAGTTAGCGAAAAAACCACCTCCAACTACCAGCAAGAATTCCGAAATATAGGAATGCGTTTAGGAGATCGTTTAAACAACGATGAATGGATTGAGCTGTATAAAGATATGGTATACTGGGAAATGGAACTTGAGAAATCGGGTGACGAAAGTATGAAAGAAGTGTTCGCCATGCAAAAAGCGGAAGCAAACGCTCAATTTTCAAAACATGTAGAAAAGAATTACGTAGACTGGATTGGTGATGAAGAACATGCCCCTTTAATGAGTCACCGTTTATTGGCCGAAAGAGTATTTCCTCAGATAAATTCTACTCGTCCGGTATTCTTGGTTGTTATTGACAATTTAAGATACGATCACTGGAAAATAATCAGACCGTTACTAGAGCAGTTTTACAGAGTGGAAACCGAAGAGGCCTATTATGGAATTCTTCCTACCGCCACCCAATATGCCAGAAACGCCATGTTTGCTGGCATGATGCCCTCTGATATTGAACGTAGTTATCCAAAATTATGGTTAAACGAAAACGATGAAGGTGGAAAAAACATGCATGAAAAAGATTTCTTAGAAGGCAACTTAAAACGAGAAGGGAAACACATTAAATCAAGCTATAATAAGATCACCAATTTAGCTGCTGGCAAAAAATTATTACAGAATCTATCTTCCTTAATGAACAACGATTTAAATGTAATCGTGTATAATTTTGTAGACATGCTTTCACATGCCCGTACTGAAATGGAAGTGATTAGAGAGCTGGCAGATGACGAAGCAGCTTACCGCTCTATTGCCAAAAGTTGGTTTGAACATTCGGCCTTATTTGAGATGATGAAAGTTATGGCCGATAAAGGTTGTAAAGTGGTCGTTACTACCGATCATGGAAGCATTAAAGTGGGCGAACCGACTAAAATACAAGGAGATAAAAACACGAACACCAACCTTCGTTACAAGGTAGGTAAATCATTACAATACAATGGTAAAGATGTGCTATCCGTTGCTAACCCTCATCATGCAGGATTACCTAAACTGAATGTATCCTCTACATTTGTTTTTGCCAAAGAAGATAAATTCTTTGCTTACCCAAATAACTATAATTACTATGTAGGTTATTATAGAGACACGTTTCAACACGGAGGAATTTCATTGGAAGAATGTTTAATTCCATACATTGAGTTAACACCAAAGAAATAGAAAAAACACACTCAAAAAAAAGGCTTTCAAAATAAATTGAAAGCCTTTTTTTTAATTCTTTTCTAACTTTTTATTCACATCAAACTTCTTTCGTCTTAACTCAAAGTTTTGTCCCAGATAAACTCTTCTTACCTGTTCATCGGCAGCTAAGTCTTCTGCGGTTCCAGCTTTCAAAATACTCCCTTCAAAAAGCAGATAAGCTCTATCTGTTATCGACAAAGTTTCCTGTACATTATGATCAGTGATCAGGATCCCAATATTCCTATCTTTTAACCTGTACACAATCGCCTGAATATCCTCCACTGCAATGGGATCCACCCCTGCAAATGGCTCATCCAGCAAAATAAACTTCGGATCCACCGCCAATGCTCTGGCAATCTCACACCTTCTCCGTTCTCCACCTGATAATAAGTCACCTCTATTTTTTCGAACATGGCCCAAACTAAACTCATCAATTAACTCTTCCAGCTTCGCTTTCTGTTCTTTTTTTGTCCGTTTGGTCATTTCCAAAATGGACATGATATTATCCTCGATACTCAGTTTTCTAAATACAGAAGGTTCTTGAGGCAAATACCCAATACCCAACTGCGCTCGTTGATACATGGGCATGTTGGTAATATCTTTCGAATCCAAATACACCTTACCTCCATTGGGTTTTATCAAACCCACCATCATATAGAAGGATGTGGTTTTACCGGCTCCATTGGGCCCCAGAAGCCCCACAATCTCACCCTGAGCGACCTCTACAGAAACACCTTTAACAACCGTTCTGCTCTTGTACTTTTTGACAATATTATCTGCAAATAATTTCATGCTAAAATTTCAATTTGAAAGATATACGAGGACCTAAACCCTCCACTCCCATAAAGGAGCCAACCCCAGCTGGCGAATTTAAATAAGTAAACCGCTTGATTAAATCAATTCTAAATATATTAACAATATTTTCAATACCCACTCCAGCTTCCACATAGGGTGTAATCCCTAATTCGGTTAATGCCAATGGTGGATTTTTAATCAGCTCCGGATCATTTTGATTTCTGTTTTTATCGGTAATATTACCCACCAACATTCGCCCGGTCAGAACCGTCCGTATCTTCGTATGTTTTATTCCAGGTATAAAACTAAAAAGCAATCCGTTAAAATGATGCTCCACAAATACCCCAACACTTTGATCACTTGCGAACTCCATAAAACGCATCATATTATAAACACTTTTATCGTAAGTTATGGTTCCGTTTCCTTTATGAATAATTAATAAGGGATAGGCCACTTTACCAAACACTTTATCCCCTTCTATTTCAATATCGGTAAAACCAAAAATACCAGGCATAAAGCGCTTTTCCATTCGGAAATTAATTCGGTGGTAATCGTAATCACTTCCAAAAGCGGTACTTGAGAAAGTGTAATTTAAAGTAAATATTGGAGCCGTTGTTTTTATCGGCTTGCGCATAAACTCACCTTGCAAAAACCGTTCATTAATAGAAAATCGGGTTCCAATAGTGATGGAGTTATCAATAATTACATCCTCCACCTCACCAGTTACCACATGTTCCATGGTGTTAAACCGGTTCGCACGTAACTCTCTTAAACTAGCTCCAAAGGTATTGGAAAGGCCGTTAAACCACTCGTGTTGGTAGTTCACATTAAACATTTTTTCGTAGAACATATTTGGGTTCGGGGGACCAAAAGATAGCAAGTAGTGATCTTGAGGGATGTTTTTTATGGCAAAACCAGGTTGATATATATTATCTATATAACTAACGGACAACCTACGAAAGGGGTTTTTATCGAAGAAATACTCGACCTCCCCTCGATACTTAAACTTCTCATCTGCGAAACCATATGCAGCCCAAGCGGAAAAACGCCATTGTTTACTAAACTTTAAATTGGTACGAAATCCAGAACGAATACGTACACCCTCCACGGTATTATAACTCAACAAGGAAGTCATGGGCCCAATATCCACCTTTTTCACACCCAAATAAGCGGATCCCAACAAACGAATAACCGTATTTAAAACCTGGAATTGACGAATATTTATGATGGTATCTGCCAACTCATACACCCCTAATTCGGTTTCCGTTAATTTCTCATGACGGTGTTCTGCCCAGTATTCTTCGGGCAGTTCTTCTTCCGCCACATCATACACCAAAGTATTCACTTTAGAATAAAATGCATCGGGCCTTCCGTAATTTACTTTATACTTGGAATAACTGGTCGTTTTAGTACTATAAATACCTGTAGATTTCCCTACCAATTGGAAATCAACAATCATGATTTCCTTTTTAATATGCCATCCCAGTTGTTTTGTATATATAAAATCTTGGGTAATACGCATATCGTCCACGAAATTGATATTCATACGATCATCAATATTGAGTTCGATTCCCTTAACCGCGTAATTGTTTAACGAATCTCCTACCCACATAAAACCGGTAAAGGCAATCATGGTATGATTACGCGGCATAAAGGACAATTTCTTGTATTGAGCCCCATCCATAGTCAAAGAATCGGTAATGTAGTATCGATAAATAGTTGGGCCCATAGCGGAAATAGGTGAAGTAAAGGATTTATCAAAAAGTAAAACTTTACTCTCATAAATATCTACCTCCCCTCCAATTTTACTCATAAACTGATCTACTCCGGAGCTAATATTCCCATTATTAAACCCACTTAACTTGGTTGCTGTAACAACTTCTTTGTGATCTTTCCCATAATTTCTCTGATACACTCCCGATATTTTTTCTTGAATCATTAAAGGTAAAAGAGGTTTACCATTCAAATCTGAAGTATCTACATAATTACGTAAAACTTGAAAACCTTCCATCCCAGGGGTTTCAAAGAACTTATCTGTAAAATTGTTCAAGTCATATTCCCGTTTCACATATTTCTCGTATTCAAAATACTCAAAAACACCCCCCTTATTCTCATCCCGATGAGCCAATACATTTCGGATTAAAATTACCGCTGGATTTTCTTTATTTCGGTATTTATGCTTTTTCGATTTTAACTCAAAGGCTTCTAGTTCCTGAGAAGTAGATGCCAATTGAACATTCATAGTTACATTTGAACCAGTAGGTATTTTTACTATTTTTTTAGCATAGCCCATGCTTGAAAAAATCAACTTATTCGACCCCCATTCCGATTCCAAAATAAATTTCCCATCCATATCGGTGGTTGTACCAATATTTTTACCTTGAAAAACTACATTGGCAAATGGAATCGCTTCTCCCGTAAGAGAATCTGAAACTACCCCTTTAATTTTCACATACTGTGCACTCACCAATATAACGGTGAACATCAGTACCAAAAATGAAACGCTACTTTTTATTACTATAGGTATTTTCAACTCTAATGATGGATCTAATTAAACGTTTATTCAGGGTTAGGATATGTTGATTCCGTTTGTTTGAATTCAACAATTCAAGCCTTAAACTAGCATTGCGAATATACTTATTTCAAGAGTAAAAAATAATAGAATTTACTTAGAATTTAGGGCCATAACTCTTCCTGAAATTGAAATACTGATTTCGTAAAGGAATATTAACGGAATGGTTACTAAAACCTGAGAAAAAATGTCTGGCGGAGTAATAATTGCCGATAAAATCAATGCCGCAACCACAAAATGCTTTCGATAAGACCTTAAAATTTCGGGAGATAAAATCCCTACTTTACTCAGAAAATAAACAATAAGAGGCAATTCGAATACAATACCGGCCGCTAAAACTACTCCAGTTACGGTAGAAACATAGGTAGATAAAGTAGGCAAAGTTTGTACTTCCGTACTAATCGAATACGTAAAGAAGAAATTGACAGAAAGCGGAGCGATCAAATAGTAGCCAAACAGAACTCCCGACATAAAAAGCAAAGATGCCCAGAATACAATTCCACTTGCATATTTCCTTTCATTTTTCTCCAATCCAGGCTTAATAAATCTCCAGAATTCGAATAATATATACGGAAAAGAAACCACCAAACCTGCAATCATTGAAACCATAATATGCGAAGTAAACTGACCTGCCATATCAATATTTTGCAATGGCGGAAAGTCCGCTCCAATACATAAAATTGCAGGGTCAACAAACAAACTCGGTAGCTTTTGGTTTAAAAACTCAGAAAATTGACAAAGAATATTAAAGGTGAAAAAGTCCGCTCTTTTAGGCCCGAAAATAACATCATCAAAAAGAAAACTTTTGTTGACAAACGCGAGGATAGAAAACACAAAAACAGCAATTGCACTACGCATTAAATGAAACCTCAGCACCTCTAGATGCTGAATAAATGTCATTTCCCCTTGTATTTCTTGACTCATGCTATTTTTAAAAGAGCGCAAATATACACTGATTAATTAGGACTGCGCACCTTAAGTTTAAGGTGATTCGGATATAATTAAATACGGTAAAAATGTTAAAATTAAACTTTTAACATTTTCAAAAGATTGATTTTACATTTTGGCATTTTAATATCTATTATATTTGCACCACCAAAAACAAATAACATTCATGAAAAAATTTGCTACAATGATTGGTCTCGCCATAGGAATAACACTTCTAGGTTTGAATTTCATGTCTATCAACATTTCTTCAAACAACATTTCGAAGGGACAAGTTCTAGGATGGAACAGCTCCGTAATAAAGGAACAGGTGAATCAAAAGTCTCCAGAAATTTCTAGTTTAAACTTACCGACTATATTCATTGCTATAATTCAACTTGCAAAATAGTAATTCCCCGAATTATTCCTATTTACCTTTCCATTTTTAAATTAATTTCGCCATCTAATTTTTGGATATGTCGAGTAAATTTAAACCTGTAATTATTTGGTTATTTATTGGAGCAATAATGGTTTTTATCATGACGGCTATTGGTGGAATCACTAGGCTAACGGAGTCTGGTTTATCTATAGTCGATTGGAACTTAATAATGGGCTCAATACCTCCTTTAACCCAGGACGAATGGGAAAAATCCTTTGAACAATATCAAAAATTCCCGGAATATCAAACCACACATCAACACTTTACATTACACGATTTTAAAGGCATCTTTTTCTGGGAGTTTACCCATCGTTTATTTGGAAGATTGATTGGTATTGTTTTTTTAATTCCCTTTTTCATTTTCTTAAAAAAAGGGTTAATCCAAGGCAAGTTATTAATACAACTATTGGTTCTATTAACATTTGGAGCTTTCCAAGGTTTTTTGGGATGGTACATGGTTTCAAGTGGTTTAATACACGAACCACGAGTAAGCCATTTCAGACTTGCAGCCCATTTAAGCACTGCGTTTTTCACTATTAGTTATTCCGTATGGATCGCCTTGGATTTAATGGCCATTGACAGCCCAAACGTGGGGGTATTGATATCCGAAAAGCTCAAAAGGCTTTCGTGGATGGGCTTATTACTGTTATCCACACAAATTATTTTTGGCGCTTTTGTCGCTGGAAAGGATGCTGGAATGATCCACAACTTCTGGCCCAATATGAATCCAGGAGAATTTATTTCACCCCAGGTACTTTCAGGAAAAAACGTATTTGACTCTCTAATAAACACCCCTTCTGGAATCCAATTCATGCATCGATATTTAGCCTATTTCGTTGCTGCGCTCATTATTTTTTTATGGGTTAAATCTAAAAAAGAGATGGATACTTCTACTTCAAAAAGGCTTCAAATATCTGCTATCATTGTAGGCCTCCAATTTACTTTAGGTATTTTCACTTTAGTATTACAAGTCCCGTTAATACTTGCTCTTATTCATCAATTAGGAGCACTTTTACTTTTACTTTCGATGGTTTATTTTTTACATCGGATGAATTCTACTTCCACGTAAAAGTTTCAATCAAATGCTTTAATTCCTCTTCAACGTATTGTTCGGAAGGACCTAATGAATCTGCTTTGGGAGTTACTTCAAAGTACAAGGCTCCTCTCACAAAATGATTCACACTATCCGTGAGATAAAACTGCATATTGGATGCTGTACTTCCTTTAAAATCATAGATCACACCATATACTTTCGCTTCCTTATCCACAACGATGTTCTCCTCAAAATCATCTGCTTTAGACAGGTGTTTTAAGGCCAATTTTCGAGTCTCCTTAATATAATTGGATATATTACCTTTTTTAATATCCAGGTAGCTGAAAAGCACCGTTGCTTTTAACTGTGGATATTCCAGGTTAAACCAGCAAGTTGTATTGTTTTTTCCTTGTACATAAACGTAATGAGAGGCTTTTCCATATTCAAATTCAAAGGGACAATCTTCCGAAAAACGAAGGTATTCGTGAACCGGGAAATCTATTCTAGAATAACCTTTAGGTTTTGGAATATAATTCTCTTCCTCACAGGAAGAGCACCCTATCATTAAAAGGATTAGGATAAGAAATTTATTTTTCATTGTTTTCTCCATTCATCTCAACTTTAACACTTTTTATTCTTCGCCTATCTGCAGATTCAATGGTAAACAGGTAATTTTCAAACGTTATGGTTTCTCCTTTTAATGGAATACGTCCTTCAATTTCTAATACAAACCCCGCCACGCTATCTGCTTCGCCTTTTTTATTCTCAAATTCTTCGCCTTCCACACCTAAAGCTCTGTACATATTAATCAGCGATGTTTGGCCTTCAAAGACAAAACAATTATCCGATATTTTAGAAAACAATAGATCATCATCATCAAATTCATCGGTAATGTCGCCAACAATTTCCTCAATAACATCTTCCAAAGTTACCAATCCAGAAACGCCACCATACTCATCTACTACAATAGCTAAATGAATCTTTTTACTCTGGAACTCCTTTAACAAATTATCCAATTTCTTGTTCTCCGGCACAAAAAACGGAGGTCTTATTAAGGTTTTCCAATCCAAATCTTCAGCGTCCAAATGAGGCAACAAATCTTTGGCATACAACACCCCTTTTACCACGTCTATACTATCTTCGTAAATAGGGATTCTTGAAAATTTTGTTTCTTTAATAGTTGCAATTACATCCTGGAATTTTGTACCAATCTCAATTAAAACGGCTTGGACACGGGGAGTCATAATCTGTTTGACATCTGTATTCCCAAACCTCACCACACCTTCCAAAATCTTCTTATCTTCGGATTCCGTTTTCTCATCACTTGTTAAATCAACTGCGTGCTGCAGGTCATCTACCGTTACATTGGGCGAACTACTTTTGGAATCCATCTGAAACATTTTTGTCGATTTCACCAACAAAGGGGTCAGTCTCGTTTTGACTAAGAAACCATTAACCAAATCCATAAATGGGGCGGTAATTTTCAGCAATTTCAACGGCTGTTTCGCGGCATAGACCTTTGGAACGACCTCCCCCAGAACCAATAGAACAAATGTAATGAGGACAACATTCACAAAAAACACTTGCGTTGATCCAGAAATCATCCAACCCATCCATTCCATTTCCTTCGGATCAAATAAGCTGTCCGAAATCAAGGAGGCGAGCAAAATTACGGCTACATTTATGAAATTATTAAAAATCAATATAGTCGCTAATAATTCGCGGGACTCTTCTAATAAAGATAGAATAGTTTGCGACAATTTGCTTTGAGATTCTTTTAACTCTGCTACCATACGGGGTGATAACGAAAAGAACGCCACCTCTGAACCAGACACCATAGCCGAAAGGATCAAAAGTAAAACCAGAGCCATTCCCATTGGAACGATACTCCAGGTAAGTCCAACAGAATCAATCATCACTAAAGGAATGGAGATAAGACTATCCAATGTTTTCAATTAAAATGGTAGGTCATCTTCATCATCCGATGACAAATTAACACCTCCAGTTGGAGGAGCCGGCTTTTGGGTTACTGGAGTGACTTGAGGTGGCACCGATCCTTGGTTTGCCACCGTATCAGTTCTACTTCCTAGCATAGTCATGTTATCCGCAACTATCTCCGTAGCATAACGAGTTTGCTTGTGTTCATCTTCCCAGGACCGGGTTCTCAATTTCCCTTCTATATACACCTGAGACCCCTTTTTTAAATATTTTTCAGCCACATTTGCTAAGCCACGCCACATGACAACTCTATGCCATTCGGTATTAGAAATTTTAGCTCCCGTATTTTTATCCGTATAGGACTCAGTAGTAGCTACCGAAATACGCGCCAAACTTACACCACCTTCAAGCGCTTTTATTTCAGGGTCGTTTCCCAAATGCCCTATTATTATCACCTTATTCACCGATCCAGCCATAGAAATATATTTTACACAAAAATATCAATAATATGTTCTATTTGAAAAGACTCTTAAATTCCATTGACAAAAATAATTGCTCAATCGATTTTGTTACGGGGAATTTCTTTAAATCCTTTACCCCAACCCATTCATAATCATTACCTACATAATCAAATGTATCACCGGTTGCGACCCAAAACCGAAGAAATAACCGTTGATGAGAAAGAACCCGTTTAGCGGAATACAATTCATAGGATACATCCACCACCAAATCCGTAATTTCTGACCTGACACCTATGGTCTCAATAAGACGGGGTTCAAATAAGCCTTGCCAAACATCCCCAGCAGGTCTTTTTCTAAGATACACCCCATTATTAACGATCTTCAAAACATAATTAAAATAACGATTCCTTACTTTGACCTTCTTTTCCTTTAAGGGCAACACCCCTTGTTTATCATGTTGCTTTGCCCAGCAAGAATTTACAAATATGCAATTCAAACAATCCGGTGATTTAGGAGTACAAACTCCAGAACCCATATCCATAAGTGCCTGATTAAAATCTCCTGGTCTAAATTGGGAAATCGCCTCATTTGCTAATCCCTGGATAATTTTCATACCCTTGGTGGAATTCACCGCTTCTTCCACACCAAAATACCTAGCCAAGACTCGTTGAACATTCCCATCTACAGCAGCTACAACCTCCCCGAAACAGACGGAGGCTACTTCCGCTGCGATGTAAGGCCCAACCCCTTTCAGCTTTATCATTTCTTGATAAGAAGCAGGCATTTTACCTCCCAACTCATTCATCACGTATTTGGCAGAAAAAAGCAGATTTCTCGCTCGCGAATAATACCCAAGACCTTGCCATTTTTTTAGGACTTCATCCTCATTTGCATCCGCTAAGGCACCAACATCCGGGAATTTTTTTATAAAGGCATTAAAATAGGGTAACCCTTGACTTATTCTTGTTTGTTGAAATACTACTTCTGCTATCCAGATAACATACGGATTATCAGAATTTCGCCACGGCAAATCTCTTTTATTCACATCGTACCAATTCAATAATTTGGAAGAAAAATTCATAAAAGCTAAAATATACTTAAAATCGGGTTAGTAATTAAAAAAAACGAGTATCTTTGCCGCCCTTAAAAAAGATAAATAAGTAATTTTTAAAGAGTTAGAAATGACTAAAGCAGATATAGTATCACAAGTTTCGGATAAAACAGGAATTGAAAAAGCACAAGTATTAGCTACAGTTGAAGCTTATATGGAAGCTGTAAAAGACGCATTGAGCGAAGGGGAAAATGTTTACTTTAGAGGTTTTGGAAGCTTTATCGTTAAAGAGCGTGCTGAAAAAACTGGTAGAAACATTTCTAAAAACACAACAATCATTATTCCAGCTCACAATATACCGGCATTTAAACCGGCTAAAACTTTTGTGAACAAAGTTAAGGATAACGTAACTGTTTAATTTAACAATTAAGCACCACCACCATTCCCTTCTAAAGGGAGCAAAAAGAACTAATAATCTTTGGATGTTTCAAGACAGCTAAAGAGGTAGAATTTATAAACAACTTCATAAAATTCAGTAAGTATGCCTTGCGGAAAAAAGAGAAAAAGACATAAGATGTCAACGCACAAGCGTAAGAAACGTCTAAGAAAGAACAGACATAAGAAGAAGAAATAATTTCTCTTCCGACATCTTAAATTCAATTTGATAATGCTACCTCCTAGCGGGGTAGCATTATTTTGTATTTCTACCTTTTGAAGGTTGTATTGAAGCATTTCATACAAAAAACAAAAAGGTGAACAACGAGCTTGTTATAAACGTGACTGCTGGCCAGGTCAAAGTTGCGTTATTAGAAGATAAGCGTCTTGTTGAATTACACCAAGAAAAAAACGATAGTGAGTATGCTGTGGGCGACCTATACATTGGTAGGTTAAAAAAACTAGTCCCAGGGCTCAATGCTGCATTTATCGATGTGGGGTACGAAAAGGATGGCTTTTTGCACTATTTTGACTTAGGTCCGTTAGCGGATAATGTTCAAAAGTATACCCGCATCGTAAGACATGGTGGAGCATCAAATTCAAGCTTAGCAGATTTTAAGCTGGAACCCGACATTAACAAGGGCGGAAACGTTAAGGATGTATTAAAACAAGGCCAGGAAATTTTGGTCCAAATTGCGAAGGAACCGATTTCCACCAAGGGCCCTAGGCTTTCTTTGGAATTAAGTATTGCAGGACGATATATCGTATTAGTACCTTTTACCGATAGAATTTCAATTTCTTCAAAATTGAAGGACCGTAAAGAAAAGGAACGACTTAGACGATTAATCAAAAGCATAAAGCCTAAGAACTTTGGAATCATTGTACGAACTGTTGCTCAAGGTAAAAAAGTTGCGGAGTTAGACCGTGATCTTAAAAACCTATTGGGTAAATGGGACCGTGCACATTCAGCATTACAAGGAGTAACCAAACTTCCCGTACGTGTACTGGGTGAATTAGATAAAACAACTTCAATTCTTAGGGATCTTCTAAATGAATCATTCAATAGCATTTATGTGGATGATCCGGAATATTTCAAAGAATTAGAATCATTCCTTCGGACTATAGCACCGGATAAAGTGGATATATTGAAACTTTATAAAGGCACGAAGGTTAATATAATGGACTATTACGGTGTGGAGAAAGCAATAAAACATTCTTTTGGTAAAAATGTTACCATGAAAAGTGGTGCCTATTTAATTATAGAGCACACCGAGGCGTTACACGTTGTGGATGTAAATAGTGGTAATACTGCCAAAAAAGAGGTCTCTCAAGAAGATAATGCATTACGTGTTAATCTAGAGGCTGCAGAGGAAGTAGCTAGACAATTACGTTTACGAGACTTGGGTGGAATTATTGTCATTGACTTTATCGATATGGTGAAAGCAGAAAACCGCAAGATGCTGTTTAATCGTATGACCGAAGCCATGGCCAACGACCGTTCAAAACACTATATACTACCTCCAAGTAAGTTTGGTTTGATTCAAATCACACGCCAACGTGTACGTCCAGAAATGGAGATTAAGACGACCGAAACCATTCCAAATAAGGATGGTGGAACTATGGAGGTCCGAGCGACCATCTTAATTATTGATGAGATAGTCAACCGTTTGGAACGCCTAATTGAAGTGGATAATGAAACTGTTGTTTGTATAAAAGCACATCCCTTTGTGGAAGCTTATTTTAAGACCAACAAAATGAAATTTCAAGTGCAATGGTTACTTAAATACAAGAAATGGATAAAGGTTTTACCTAGAACATCTTACCCATTAATGCAATACAAAATTGTAAACTCCAAAGGCGAAGAATTAAACGTTTCGTAGATTTGTTTCTTTGAAAACATGTCAAAAGAAGTTTACACCATAACACAAGCTCTTGATAAGTGCATGAAATATTGTTCTTATCAAGAGCGTTGTCAAAAAGAAGTTAGAGACAAGCTAACTACCTTTAACCTAACTTACGAACAAATAGAACATGTTATTTCCGAGTTAATCGTCCAAAACTTTCTGAATGAAGAACGATTTGCCGAAACTTTTGCCCGAGGAAAATTTAGAATTAAAGGATGGGGTAAGAAAAAGATCACACTCGCTTTAAAACAAAAAGAAATATCAGAGTATTGTATTCGCAAGGGTCTTATACAAATAGAGGAGAAGGACTATTTAGCTTATCTTTCAAAGCTGATAGAAAAAACCTATTTAAAAAACAAAGGGTTATCCGAATTTCAACGCACAGCAAAAACTGCCCAGTACATAATTGGTAGAGGATATGAACCTTCCATGGTATGGGATGAACTAAAAAACTATACAAATGATTAATGCAGATAACTTAAAAAGTTTGCAAGAACGCTTGATAGCGTTGAGGGGGTACCTTTGACGTTGAACAAAAGTTGATTCAAGTAAACGAAGAAGAAAAGAAAACCCAAGATCCTGAATTTTGGAACGACCCTAAAAAAGCCGAAAAAATCCTTAAAGAAATAAAACGCATAAAATTTTGGGTAAACGCTTATCAGGAGCTCGAAACACTTTTCAATGATATTGAAGTTCTTTTTGAATTTTCTCAGATGGGAGAAAATGTGGATTCGGACATCGATACAGGTCATAAGAGCCTTTTAAAGGCATTGGAGGAACTGGAGTTCAAAAACATGTTGTCGAGCGAGGAGGATGCTCTTAGTGCTGTTTTAGAGATCAACCCAGGAGCAGGAGGAACAGAGAGTCAAGATTGGGCATCTATGCTTATGCGGATGTATATTATGTGGGCAGAGAAGCATGGTTTGAAGGTCAAAGAAATCGATTACCAAAAAGGGGAGGAAGCAGGAATAAAATCCGTAGCCCTAGAAATCCAAGGTGATTTTGCCTATGGAAAACTTAAAGGTGAAAACGGAGTACATAGATTGGTACGCATCTCTCCTTTTGATTCCAATGCACGAAGACATACCAGTTTTTCATCCGTATATGTTTACCCACTGATTGATGAAACTATTGAAATTGAAGTAAAACCCGGTGATATCAGCTGGGATACCTTTCGTTCTGGTGGTGCAGGGGGACAAAATGTGAATAAAGTAGAAACGGGAGTTCGACTAGAGCATAAACCCTCTGGAATCCTTATTCGTAATACCGAAAGCAGGTCACAACTACAGAATAAAGAAAATGCCATTAAACTACTAAAGTCCAAGTTATACGAGTTGGAAATTAGAAAACGACAAGAAGAAAAGGATGTCATTGAGGGAAACAAAATGAAAATTGAATGGGGGTCACAAATTCGGAACTACGTGCTTCATCCGTATAAGTTAATTAAAGATTTACGAACCAATTTTGAAACTTCCAATACTCAAAGTGTCTTGGATGGAGGATTAGATCCATTCATCAAAGATTACTTGATGAAATATGGTAAAGGGGCCATCCAAGAAGAAAATTAACATTTAAAAAAAAGGGAGATCATTAACATCTCCTTTTTTTTATCTCATTAAATTAAGCTCTCCTGTTTTCTCCACCCTAATTCCAAATTCCTGATAGGCCGAAACATAACTTATTCGCCAAACATAAATACCCATTTGACCATATTCCCCATCAATTTTCCCATCCCAACCTACATTAGGTTGATTAGTTTTAAAAATTAATGCGCCCCATTTATCATAAATCCAAAAGCCATACTCCTTAAATTCTTGATCCGATACTGGATAAAAAACATCATTTCGATTATCTCCATTGGGAGTAAAGGAACTCGGAATATATACATTATCACAATCTTGAAATTCCAAATAAACTTGATCCACCACAGAACCACAATTATTTGTGACTTCTACTTCATATTCACCTGTTTCAGTCGCTTTATATTCAACTCCCTTGGAACCATCCTGCCATTCATAGGTTGCATTCGGAAAAGGAGTACTTCCTTCTAAAAGAGAAACGGTTTGTCCATCACAAATAAATTGATCTGGGCCTAACTCAACCACAGGTAGAACCCCTGGCGAAAAATAAACCGTATCACTGTTTCCAACACAACTTCCATCTAAGGCATCTATTCGAACCCAATACAAACCCGTTTCAAATATATTAATGGTTGGAGTGGTCGCTCCATTACTCCATAAATAACTATATCCAGCAATGGAAACCTCTGGATCAAGAATCACCAATTGACCTTGACATACAAAATCGTCATCACCTAATTCTGGTTGAGCACGTTCCAAGGCAAGGATATTCATTGTACTTGAAGCAAAACAATTACTTGTTTTATCCGAAACTAAAACCGTAAACGTCCCGAAATTTGTCGCATTAATGACACCTGTTGTTTGCCCTGTATTCCATAAAAAGTCAAAATTATTAGATGGTAATAAGGTGGTGGCATCCAAAAAGTGAACGACAGTGTCATCTTCACAATAGGTAACATCACTGCCCAAATTAACAATGGGTGTTGGGTTTTCGGTCACGGTTACAGAATCACTATTTTCACAACCATTGCCATCCGTAACAGTAACTCCAAATGTTCCAGCCGAACTTACACCCAAAATCTGTCCCGATGAACCATCTGTCCAGATATAGGAATCATACAACCCTGCATTCAATACTTTTGTAAAACTTACCCCTTGACAATAATAATCGTCAGGACCCAAGTTTGGACTCGGTAAAAGATTTCTCAACACAGATAAGTTATCACTATTCTGACACCCCCTAATATCGGTTACGGTAACAGAATACGCGCTGGCAACAGCTCCAATGGTAATGGTGTTGGTAATTGCACCCGTACTCCATAAATAAGCATCAAATAAACCCGGGTTTAGTAGCGTAGTGAAAGGTAAACCAAAACAGAACGAAGTATCATTCCCCAAATCAGGAATTGGAAGCGTAAAAGTCGTTAAGTTTAGGGTATCTGAATTTACACAACCAATATTATCAGTAATCGTAACGGAATAATCCACATTGATATCCGAAACAAGTCCGGAGTTGGCAACAATACTAATGGTTTGGTTGGTTGAACCAGTAGACCACAGATAGGAAACAATTGATCCTCCTGGATTTCCTGCATTTAAGTTATATCCAAGGTTTGCACATATAGAATCATTGGGTCCCAAATTGAGATAAGGAACCATTTGAATTTCCAAGTGCATCGTATCTGATGCTAAGCAACCATTAACATCGCGTACTTCCACCCAGTGATTACCCGTAGTATCGTAGGTGGAGGTTTGCGTAACATCTCCATTACTCCATAAATATGAATTGAAACCCATATTCGCATCTAACAATTTGGTGTTCCCTTCACACAAAGTATCATTTACTCCAATATTAACAGTTGGAGTAGGAAAAAAGGCAAGAACAAAAGAGTCGCTACCTACACATGTATTTGAATCCGTTACCGTAACCGAGTATGTAGTTACTTGTTTAACGCTTATTGAATCCAAAGTATCACCCGTACTCCAATTATAATTTAAAAAACCGAAACCTGCATTTAATGTCATAGAATCACCATCACAAATTGAACCCGTCACCCCTAAATTAATCACGGGTATTGTATCCACTGAAACTAGAATTGAATCCTCTCCAACACACGTATTTGTATCCGTAACTGTAACAAAATACCATCCCGCAGTATTCACCGTTAAAGAATCATCGGAAATAGTACTACCTGACCAATTATAAGACACAAAACCAAACGGTGCTCTCAAAACCCCCTGATTTCCATCACAAAAAACAGTATCTGAAGCCGACAAATCAGGAATTGGATTCACTCTATCGGTAACATTATAAGTTAGCACACATGCCGAAGGAGCACCAATTGCGGAAATGGTAATGGTAAAGGTTCCCCCGTTCACTAAAGTCAATAAGGGCCCATTCACCCCTGTACTCCAGGTATAAGCAGTTGCAGGAGTGGTTCCAGTTACCGTAGCATTCAAAACCAATGCCCCCGGATTAGGCGCACATAACTCATGAACCAACCCTTGAGTAGGCTCGCCAGTTATCCCAAAAAAGGAGGTGCAATCTTGAGACAATGCTAGGTTTCCTTGAATAAAGAAAATAGCAAAAAAGAATATATTTCTAACAGAAAAACCGGTGGTAAATTTCATCATTATTTAAGTATACACTAGCTACAAAGAAAATCTTTTTTCTTAATAATTATATGGACGTGGGTTCTTATTTTCGGTTGCCTAAAAATAAGCCAAATGGATTACAAAATTTACCACAACCCAAGATGCAGCAAAAGTAGACAGGCACTGCAAATACTAGAAGAAAAGAATGTCAATATTCAGGTCATAGAATATTTGAAAGAGGTCCCTTCAAAAGAAGAATTAATTGATTTAATCGACAAATTAGGGATTCAACCCCACGAGTTGATCAGAAAGGGTGAGCTTATATTCAAAGAAAATTACAAAGGAAAAACTTTAACCCAAGAGGAATGGGTGAATGCCATGGTGGATCATCCTAAACTAATTGAACGCCCCATTGTAGTACATGGAAATCATGCCATAATTGGTCGTCCACCAGAAAAG
Organism: uncultured Flavobacteriales bacterium; assembly: GCA_913062955.1. GTDB lineage: Bacteria > Bacteroidota > Bacteroidia > Flavobacteriales_G > Salibacteraceae > CAJXZP01. The sequence continues at coordinate 91,714 of CAJXZP010000007.1, forward strand.
GTACTCGAATTAATCTAAAGCGATAGGTTCTTCTTCTTCTTCCTCTTGTTTTTTAAACAAAGTAACTGCGCCAACACTAATAGCTATTAAAGTAAAGAACGCTGAAGAAGCAACAATAATTGTGATTACAAATCCTACAAATTTCATAACAAATAGTTTTTTTTCTGTGACGCCAAAGGTAGACATTCCGTTTAAACACCAAAGAATAAAAGAATGGGAAAAACATGTGTATTTTCCGACTCAAACTTTAGCGGGTTTGTACCTTTGAAGTCTCGATAAAAATGATCGTTAAATTACTCAAAAACAAATAAAATGGATTTTCGAATAGAGAAAGATACCATGGGCGAGGTAAAAGTACCAGCCGACAAATATTGGGGAGCTCAAACCGAGCGTTCAAGAAATAATTTTAAAATTGGCCCCTCTGCAAGCATGCCCAATGAGGTAATTAAAGGATTCGCCTACCTAAAAAAAGCGGCGGCTCATGCAAATTGTGATTTGGGTGTTCTTTCCTCTGATAAAAGAGATTTAATTTCAACCGTTTGTGATGAAATTGTAGCGGGGAAATTAGATGATCAGTTTCCTTTGGTAATTTGGCAAACTGGCTCCGGGACACAAAGTAACATGAATGTGAATGAAGTTATTGCGAACAGAGCTCACGAAATTGCAGGAAAGGTTATGGGTGAAGGTGAGAAGACTATTCAACCAAACGATGACGTTAACAAATCCCAATCCTCTAACGATACTTTTCCAACAGGAATGCACATTGCGGCCTACAAAATGGTCATTGAAACCACGGTTCCAGGTATCACTAAACTTAGAGATGCCATAAAGGCTAAGTCTATAGAATTTAAGGACGTTGTGAAAATTGGAAGAACGCATTTAATGGATGCCACTCCCCTTACCTTAGGCCAAGAATTTTCTGGATATGTCTCTCAATTAGATCATGGTCTCAGGGCGTTGAATAATACTATGGCTCATTTATCTGAATTAGCCTTAGGAGGAACTGCAGTAGGAACTGGACTAAACACTCCAAAAGGATATGATGTGTTAGTGGCAAAGAAAATTGCAGAATTCACAGGACTTCCATTTATTACAGCTGAAAACAAATTTGAAGCTTTAGCTGCACATGATGCAATTGTAGAAAGCCATGGTGCCTTGAAACAAATAGCCGTTTCGATAAATAAAATTGCGAATGACATTAGAATGCTAGCATCGGGTCCCAGATCAGGGATTGGAGAATTAAACTTACCAGCTAATGAGCCTGGTTCATCTATTATGCCCGGTAAAGTCAACCCCACCCAAGCGGAGGCAATTACAATGGTATGTGCTCAAGTAATAGGTAACGATGTAGCCATTACCATGGGAGGAACCCAAGGACATTATGAACTTAATGTGTTCAAGCCCATGATGGCGTCTAATTTTTTAGAGAGTGCTAGACTTATTGGAGATGCTTGTGTATCCTTTACAGACCACGCAGTAGTTGGAATTACACCTAATTATGAAAACATTACCAAATTATTAAATAATTCGTTAATGTTAGTCACTGCGTTGAATACCAAAATAGGATATTACAAAGCAGCAGAAATAGCTAATACGGCACATCAAAATGGAACTACTTTGAAAGAAGAAGCCATTAACTTAGGATATGTTACGGCCGAACAATACGATGCATGGGTTAAACCGGAAGAAATGACGGGTAGTCTATAAAGCGATTACATCAAAAAAAACGGAGCTATCAGCTCCGTTTTTTTTTGATTAAATTTTATCCATACCATACATAGATCCGACTTCTGATCGCAACTGTTTGATATTTTGTTCAAATTCCTTAGCTACAATCATTAGTACTCCGTCCGACTCAACAATAATTAAATTATCTACCCCTTTTGTTGCCAAAA
>CAJXZP010000008.1 GCA_913062955.1 uncultured Flavobacteriales bacterium
GCGTTTTTACTCATATTAGAACCGGTATTCACCGCTAAATCCAATTTGTTTGTTCCTTGCTTTAAAACAATATTAATAACCCCAGCAATCGCATCAGAACCGTATTGAGCCGCAGCACCATCTCTAAGAATTTCGATTCTTTCAATAGCAGCAGTGGGAATCGCATTTAAATCTGTACCCACAGATCCGGCACCTACGGTTCCATTAATATTTATTAATGCGGAGGTATGTCTTCTTTTACCATTAATTAAAACTAATACTTGATCCGGACCTAAGTTTCTTAAGGATGCGGGATCAATATGATCCGTTCCATCTGAAACTGTTTGCGGCTGCGATGAAAATGAAGGTGCAACCATATTCAGGATATCATTAACAGATGTTTGTGAACCTAAAGCAGTTAACTCTTTCATTTCTAAAACATCTACAGCCACAACGCTTTCTGTTTGCGTTCGGTTTGGATTCCGTGTACCAACTACCATAAACTCATCCATTTTAATATCAGCCGATACTAAAAGTACATTTATAGTTGTTCTATTGTTCACGGCCACCTCTTGGGAGGCATAACCAATGTAGCTCACAATAAGGGTATCCGAACCGGAGGCATTTAATGTAAACTTTCCATTTATATCGGTGGTGGTACCTGTAGTGGTATTTGCTTTTAAGACAATAGTTGCCCCAATTATGGTTTCACCCGTAGTTTTATCGGTTACGGTACCCGAAATGGATTGCGCACTAACTATTCCTGAAAAAAGAATAGAAATCGCAATAGGCACAATTTTTTGCAGCCAAACTTGTAATGTTTTTCTCATGTTTTATTTAGTTTTAGTATATATAGATTACTACAATATAAATGTTATCCTAAAGAAAACCAGCATCTTACCCCATAAAAACCCAATTCCACTCCAATCACAACCTAATACCAACTCATTAAAGACCAACACATTCCCTAGTCTCACTGGTATTCGTCTAAATTTCACTCCCCAAGTTTAATTTGATTTCTCCTGATCTATCTCATAATTTCCCCTAAACAGATGCCAAAAAACAAACAAAACCATAAGGCGCTGACTGTCAATACGTTTAGACACGTGCATCATTAGCCTGGGCCTAAAAACCTACATTCTTATGGGTTGAATGCTCCCAATTTTAAGTTAAAATTCCATCATTTAGAAAAGAGAAGAAGAAAGAATATTAAAATTGGATATTGATTACGAAAACAACCTCTGCATTAAAGTTCTTTTCGTTTCCAAATCATAGCAATGCATGTAAATCCGGCAATCCCAAAGCCATCGGCTACTAAGTCCAAATAATCCATGTTACGTGTGGCTAAAAACCCTTGACTTAATTCTTCTACAATGACGAACATAGAAACTAGGATCGTTCCTAAAAAGGGCTTGTATTTCCCTATGGAAAGTCGTTTATTTTTAAGCGACCTATTTATTAAAAGGGTTAAGATTCCGAATAGAAAAAAATGCCCCCATTTATCCGGATAGGGTAAGAAACGAACCATTTTGGTAAAAACAATAGTTCCTCCGGTATCGGCTGTGTAAATGATCCAGAGTATAAATAAGGTAAAACTGACGGTAAGTATGTTAACGATTTTTGAATGCATTCTAAGCTAACGAAAGAGAATTATCATTATTAGCTCGATTGTTGAGCAATTCTGTTAACAATTCCAAAATTTAAATCTTCTATGCTTTTTTTATATTTCATTCTTGATAAAGAATAAAATTTCAATCTGGATATTTTGTTAAATACCCCCCCTTATTTTCATTATTACGGGAAGTTCCATAGGCTTCTTGGACCGTATCTGACTCACTCTTTACGGGCTTAATCCCCTCCATTTTTTCAGGTGATTTAACTTTGTTCTCGAACCAATAATGGCTCAGGCAAATCAAAATCATACCTAAATAAATGAAACCATTCCTCTTTTTCATTCGTATCCACCCTTTTAACTTTCAATTCATTTTCTTCGAATACAAAGTTTAAATCAAAAGTTATCGAGTCCTAAGAAATGGTGTGAAACAAACGTTTAAAGGGGTGAGTTGAACACGAGCTTAAGAGATCCCAAGTAAATGTCTCCCAAAACACAAAAGCCCTACCCTACCCGTTCTGAAATACGTTACCGAATATTGAATCCGCTACCTGTACTTCGCAAAACAAGCCACCTAAAAAAAAGAAAATGAGACAAATATCACGAGATTTTCACCCCGTACAAAGAAGAAACTAAAGGTAAATATTCGAAGTGTATTTATCCCAATTAATGGATGGAATCAAACTCAAAAAGGAAATAACCATTTGCATTTCCCAACATGTATGGCGAAATATTCGTTGCATCTTTTCAATTAATAGAAGGTTTACAACTCCTAAATTTCAATTACATTTAGCCCTTTAATTCTTTTTAGAATTGTTCGAAAATTTGAAATCATACGATGCAAAAAACCATTAAGATTATTTTAGGTCCAATATTGGGTTTGATTACCTATTACCTTTTAATGAATCAAACCCAAGATCATAAAATTGCTGCGACCGGTGGAATTGGAACTTGGATGGCTGTTTGGTGGATTACCGAGGCGGTAAACATTTATTTCACGGCTTTAATTCCGATTACTTTCCTTCCCTTTCTGGGGGTAGTCAGTATGAAAGAACTCGGGCCGATGTATATGCCCGACATCATTTTCTTTTTCATAGGTGGTTTCTTATTGGCCTTTGCACTAGAAAAATGGGAAATCCATAAACGTATTGCATTAAAAATTCTTTTGGTGATCGGGAACTCTCCTCAAAAATTATTACTGGGCTTTATGCTCACTAGTTATTTTTTATCGATGTGGATATTGAATACTGCGGTTGTGATGATGCTACTTCCGGCTACTATGGCGGTCTTCAAACAAATTCAAGACAAGGATACAAACAACGATCTTTCCACCCCCTTTCTTTTAGGAATTGCCTATGCTGCAAGTATTGGCGGTACCGCCACCTTAATAGGGACCGCACCCAATTTGTATTTTATGGATTTCTTTAATGAAAACATGACCAATTACGAGCCCGTTACATTTGGAGGCTGGTTTATGATCGGATTACCTGCTAGTTTAGTTTTTGTTTTTTGCGCATTCTGGGTTATTCAGAAAAGGTATTTAAAGCATACCTCTTCGAGCTTATTTCAAGTAAGTGAAATCAGAAAGCAATATGCAGACCTCGGTAAAATCACCCCAGATCAATGGGTAGTTAGTTTAGTATTTGGGGTCACCGTAGTGCTTTGGTTTACCGCCAAAAATTTGGATATTGGAAGTTTCCATTTCCCCGGTTGGTTAGCTCTTTTCAATAATCCAACCTACATTAAAGAAAGTACCATTGCTATGTTATCCGCTTTTGTTTTGGTGGTTACTCCATCGCAAACTAAAAAAGGAAATTTACTGGATTGGGAGGCTGCTAAAAAAATCCCCGTAGGCATTATTTTTCTATTTGGAGGAGGATTCGCCTTAGCCAAAGTAATAGGTACGAGTGGTCTAGGAATATGGCTAGGTGATCAGTTGGTATTCCTAAAAGAGTTCAACCCTGTGGTTGTCGTTATTGGCTTAGCCTTGTTTATGACATTCTTTACGGAACTAACCTCTAATACGGCCTCTACTATATTGATATTACCTATTCTAATGCCTGTAGCTCAAAACGTAGATATTCATCCCATGATAATAATGATGCCGGTAGTGATGTCGGCTTCCTTTGCGTTTATGCTCCCCGTAGCGACTCCACCCAACACTATTGTATATGGTACTGAAAAAATAAAAATAAAAGATATGATTCGAACCGGATTAATTTTAAATTTAATTGGCGTTGCCATTTCATTGTTGGCGGTATTAGTATGGGGACGCTTCCTTTTTGGGTGGTAATTACACGGTTTATTCCATCTCTATTAAAACGGATTGAAATCATTAAAAGAAGAATAAATCTCATTTAAAATCTCACACGCTCCGGGGATTCTATATCTGATATAAAACCAAAACGGCCCCATAAACACACGTTTATGGGGCCAATTGTAAAGCAAAATTATTTTTTAATCAAATCCATATTACACACAGGACAAGATTCATTCGTGCTATAAGTTTTATCATTTTCACATTTCATCGGACAATAATATTCACTTATTTCCTCATTTTCTGCTTTTGAACCTGTCGTATTATCTGAACAACTTTGAATTCCTATGCTGGAACCAAAAGTCAAAAAAAATAAAAAGAGTACCTTTTTCATTTGAATCTCGTTATTGAACAATTAAACTATTTGAAATAATTTGATCCTCAGAATGAACAATCACTTTATAAATCCCTTTGGCCCAATTCGTAGTTTGAATATGTATTCTGGAATCTGAAAATTTAGATGAATACACTAAATTCCCTGTAGCACCATAAATATTTATGTTTACGCTTTCTTGCGAATCGGATGGATTGACAATGGTAAATTGACCTTTCGCTGGATTAGGAAAAACTTTAAGTACATTTTGCTTAGCTACATCGGAAATATTCAGTGCACCTATGTTTATAACACTGACAGTATTTGCATCGTAATCTACATACCAAATCCTACCGTCCGGACCAATTTTCACACCCATAATCCCCTGAGCTGAAGTGTTTATCTTTCCCAATTCAATTGCGGGTATGGTAGAAATATCATAAATGATAATATCTCCCGAAGAGTAATCGCTAATAATCATTCTGTCACCAACGATATCTATTCCTGCGGGTTCAATTAGCCCCGTGTTTACTACATCTTCAGTGGTATATCCTGTCATATATCGATATTGAACCACACTTTCAAAGGGACCAAAAGTAGGAGTCCCTCCCAAGTTACCCGTATTCTTGTCCAATCTAAAAACCTTCTTATTTCCGTAATCAACTACATAAACCCAGTTATCCTTTAATACTAAATGACTCACCACTTTTTCGTTTGGATCTTTAGCTACTGTAAAATCTGAATACCTAAGGATTTTAGCATCTCCATGAAAAGAGGCTCCGGGTCCATGGTCATCCACAAAATCATATCTTACGATATCATTATTATATCCATCAAAAACCCAAAATACATTTTCATTTTCACTCGCAATCCCCTGTGCATTCGGACTTACATGAAGCATATCCAAGTGACTTCCATTTCCCCCAGAAGGCTCTGCATAAATTGATAAATCGCTGGACCAAAGAGACGGTCCTGTAAAGGGCGCACCACCATTATGATTAGCATCAAATACGCCTAGCGAAGTGGCAAAATTTCCATTCGAACTAAAAGCAATTCCAGTGGGTAATGACATAAAATGCCACGCATTTCCATCCACCTTATGAATATTCGTTTGATTCGTTTCTGCTGGATTATCGATAGTAATTGTGCTCCCTCCTACTTGCTCTGTTCTTTTATTTACAACCCACAACTGATTCTTTGAAAGAACAGGATGGAAGTCTAAATCCGTAGGTTTCGAAACCAAATCCGAAGAATTAACTACCTCCTGAAAATGGATCTCACTGGTTAAATAATAATCAATAATATTCGGGATCCCCGCTCCAATTTCAATATCTCTAAAAAGGGTATCGTTACTCGGGTTTAAATCTGACCCCCCATTTATATTTGAAGCCCAAATCTTTAGGGAGTGATTACCCAAAGTTGCATTCCATAATGACGAATGATCAAAGCTACCAGTTTCAAAGTTTTGAATATTTAAACCCGTTAAACTCATGGTTTGAACAGGGTCATTATCAATTTGATAGTTCACATCAAGACTATTCACTACGGCCGATCCATAATTAAAAAAGACCCCTTTTACGCTCTTATTTCCTAAATCCTCATACACATTTGGAGATGAAATACTATACAGGGATACATCTCTAATAGGAGGTTCTTCAGCCGTAAAATGAAACCTTAGAAAGCCACCTGTAATCGCATCAAATGAATTCACCATATATCCATTTACCGTAATTTCAAATTCAAATCCTCCATCGGCATAATCATCCACATATATAAGGTCATACTCATTCCCAACCGGCAAACACCAAGGTCCTTCTGTAATATGAAGATTACCTCCGTAACCTCCAGAAGGTTGATTTTGCGCACCTGCGCCATTACATCCTACAGCAGCATTACCTCCTGAAGCAATGGTTCCATTACCACATGAATTTCCAGTAGGAACAATTTCCCAATATCCCTCAGAACCATATTGATCCGTAGAAACGGTTAATTCAACGGATACTTCACCAGTGGGACATTGAGTGAATCCTGAAAAACTTATTATTACAATTGCAAATACCCAAATTAACTTTAAAGTTTTCATCTTTAATACAGTTTAATACCTAACATTTCACTTTTCGCAAAACATTGATTTTTTAATAAAAAATTTGATTAGTGAACATCCCTTTCATTCGATGAATATGACCATATTCAAATAAAATAAGAAGAATGTGACCACTAGGGTTAAAAGTGTATTTAAGGTTATATACTACAGTTTCAAATTCTAAAAACCTGGTATTCAATTTTTATATTCACATAGATTTGAGGAGGGTAATAGTTTGTTTCCTCCTGCGCTAAAAGGGTATGGTTTTTTTCATTTATGCGATTATTACCTCGGTATGCAAAATCCAGTAAAGAACGAATCTCGGATGATTCTTTTTTAACCTGATCCTTTAGGTGGCAATATTCATACCCATTTTCACAGCAATTAGAAGTCATGCTTTCTCCCTTAATGGGACACACATTTTCCATTTGATTCATCCCACAGGAAAGGTCTTCTTTAACAAAACCCAAAGATGACTTCACCAATTCTCCCCCACAAAAATGTTTAGAAACAGTAAAGCCAATAGAGCTACATAACATTAGCATTCCAAATAGGCAGGTAATTACTTTTTTTAATACGTGGTTCACGACTGAAATATAACACCATTTGTAAAAACATGAAAATTTAATTCAACTCACCCATAAACAATTTAAATATCTTACACATAGCTATTTACGTCATTACCTCAGGGATTCGCATTCGATATTCCCGATCGTCAAGCAAAGGCAACTATTGTAACAACCGCATTCGAAACTAATTCTTTACCCAAATCCCATCTCGATATGAGAATCTCACTTCTAATTGATTTGTAATTTTCATAAAACCTACAGAACGAAAACCTGACTTCCACCCAACAAAAAAAAGGATCGAATCAGCACAAATTCTAGAGCAACGAAACTTTTACACCCGCCACAAAAAAGTATAAAACATTCCGCAAGGAGACTTTCATTTAATTAAAAATCAATCCTGCTAAAGGGATGACATGTCAAATTTATACGAGGTTATAGATGTACGAATGGATTGGCAAATTTTTCATTTCCAATACTCGTTTCTGGACCGTGACCACAATATACAATCATTTCATCCGGTAATAAATACATTTTTTCTTTTATGGATTTTTCCAAAACATCAAAATCACCCCCCGGTAAATCCGTTCGACCAATGCTATTTTGAAACAATACATCACCAGCAACTACCCAATTCGATTTTTCGGAAATCAAAGCAATATGTCCGGTGCTATGTCCTGGCACATGAATAACTTTAATCACCTCCCCATCCAAAGTCAACTTGTCACCATCTTCCAAAAAATGCGTAATGGGAGGGGAAGGAATGTAGGGTAATCCGTAAACCGAACAGGCCCGTTCGTTTCCACTTAACGTTGACTCTCCATCCTTATGACCGGTAGGTAATAAATTCCATTCATCTTTTACATATTGATTTCCAAAAACATGGTCTAAATGAAAATGAGTCAATACCAATTTTACTGGATTTAGTTTATTCTCTTCTATAAAGGATTTTAATCGTTGATTTTCTTCCGAGTTAAAACAACCAGGATCAACGATGAAACAGTCGCCATTTGCAGCTGAAATAATAAAAGTATTCTCTTGAAATGGATTAAAAACCAACTTGTGTACTGTCAACATACGTTACTATTTAGAATGGCCGAAATTAAATTTATTGAAGCGCACAATAAATCTTATTTTTACACCTTTAACATTAAACTTTTCGATTCGCAAATTTAGAGCGAACCTTAATGAATACAATTTCAAAATACCGCTTTTTATTTACTGTTTTAGCTATGCTATTTATTTCGCATTTGGCTATGTCTCAATTCTATAGAGGCTCGTATCAAGAATTTGGAAAAAACAGGATGCAATTCTTCCAACCTAATTGGCAGCATCAAGACTACGAAAATTACAATATTTATTTTTACGGGACTGGACGTCCACTAGCCGATTTTGCGGCTCAAGAAAGTAAAAAGACCTTAGCTAAACTCCAAGAAATGCTCGATTATCGCTTTCGAGGCAAGGTGTATATTTTAGTTTTCAATACCCAATCTGAATTTCAACAAAGTAATATTGGACTAGAAGTCCCAGACGGAAGTAATATTGGTGGAACAACGCATTTACAAGGCAATAAACTATTTGTATATTTTAATGGAAGTCATAACGACCTGCAACGTCAAATCCATGGCGGACTTACACAGGTGGTAGCCAGCCAATTACTCTATGGGAAAAGCTGGAGAGAGATGGTTAAAAATGCGGCCTTAATGAACATTCCAAATTGGTATATTGATGGGCTGGTATCCTACTCTACCGAGCCTTGGAGTGTGGATATTGATGATCGCTTACGTGATTTAGTACTGGATGGTCGCATTGGAAAAATTAACCGACTCACGGGAAAGGATGCTACGTTTGCCGGTCATGCCTTATGGTATTACATATCCGAAATATATGGTCCAGAAGTCATTCCTAACATTCTGTACATGTCAAAAATTAGTCGTAGTGTCGAAAGTGGTTTTCTTTTTGTACTCGGTCAATCCATGAATGGGGTGGTAGAATCTGCTCAGAAATACTTTTTAGCCAAATACATTTCGGATGATGCACAGCGAGAGTTACCTGCGGGCGAACCACTAAAAATTAAAACTAAAAAAACGCGAACTTACCAACGAATCACATTAAGCCCGGATGCAAATTATGTCGCCTATACCTCAAATGAACTTGGACAATACAAAGTTTGGTTACATGATGTGACCAAAGGAAAAACAAAAAAATTATTAAAGGGAAATCACAAATTGGAGCGAATTGCCGATGAAAGTTACCCGATTGTTAGCTGGAGTCCTACCTCCAATATTCTAGCGGTAATTTATGAAAAAAAAGGGAAGGTTTTACTGGAATTGTACGACATGGAAACCAAGAAATGGGATAAACGCGAATTGGTTCGGGTAGAGAAAGTGTTGGGATTTAATTTTTCTCATGATGGACGGAAAATTGTTATTTCCGCAATAAAAAACAGTCAATCCGATTTATTTGTGTTTAACATGTTACAAAACTCGATGCGCCAAATTACAAATGATATTTATGATGATTTGACTCCGAGTTTCATTCCAAATACCAACAAGATCATTTTTGCATCCAATCGTGCCTCGGATACTGTTCGAGTAAAAAACGATATTGCGCTGATGATGGAAAAAACAGATTTGTTTATATACGACTATAAGGAAAAACCCAAAGTATATAAAAGGTTAGTTAATTCTCAAGACTTTGATGAACGTCAGCCTTATGCATTAACCGAAAAATATTTTGCTTATTTAAGTGGTGAAAATGGAATTAGAAATAGATACATTGGTGAAGTAGACAGCGTTATTAGCCATGTAGATACCACCATTCATTACAGATACTTTACAAAGACAACTCCCATCTCCAATTACAAACGGAATATCATCTATCAATCCATGAGCGTAGAAAGCAAAAAGTACGCTGAGATGATAAAATACCAAGGTAAATACCATTTCTACCTCCAAGATTTTGAGGATGTAAACAAAAAAGAAGTTGTCAATACCGTATTTGGAAAATCAGTTGCGAATCAAAAAGAAGCCGTCAAAAGACTGGAAGGCGAAAATGCCACTCAATTTGCAGTGGTGGAAGCTCCTCTTCGTGATCAAAAGATATATACAGACTCCTTGTCTTTGAATATTAATAACTACACGTTTGGAAATGCTCCTTTGGTAAGAAAGAAAAATGGAGATGGCCCAATTACCAATTCTCGAATGATTACTCTTAAAACGGCAAACATAAAAAAGGAAGAAGAAAAACCAGAAGAAGAAAAGGCTCCCAATCAAGAAAACTATCGTTTAGCATTTAAAGCTACAGATATAACTACGGCAGTAACATTTGATTTTGCGAACCAATTATACCAGCCATTTAATGCAGGCCCTTATAACAATCCTGGAACCGGTATGGTATTTAAAATTAGTCTTTTCGATATCATGGAAGACCATAATATTACAGGCGGACTTCGATACGGGCTTAATGGAGCGAGTAAGGAATGGTTTATGACGTATTTGAACCGTAAGAAACGAATGGATAAGGAGTATAGCTTTCAAAGACAAACCTTAGACCAACAAAAATCGGTGATTCTCGATAATGTAGGAAATAGTGCTATTTATCCGGCTCAGTCCATTACAAATCAAGCTAAGGTTGCCTTTTCATGGCCTTTTAGTGAAGTGCTTGCCTTAAAAACCACATTCAATTTAAGAAACGATCAAATAATCACCAAAAGTGTCGATGATTTTTCGCAACGAGATGAAAACGTAAGCAATAATTGGGGAGGATTAAAATTTGAGTTTATTTTCGATGACACGAGAGATATCGGTCTAAATATTAAAAACGGAGTTCGTTTTAAAATATTTGGAGAATCGTATGTTGAACTCAATGAAGGATTGAAAGAAATCAATATAATTGGAGCGGATTTCCGTACCTATACCAAAGTACATAGAAACATTGTTTGGGCCAATAGGTTAGCCGGTAGCACCTCTTTTGGACAACGTAAATTGGTGTATTATTTAGGTTCTGTTGACGAATGGATAAATTTTGGCGAACGATTCAATACAGATCAAAACATCGCAAGAGATCAAGGCTATTATTGGCAAGCTTTGGCGACTAATATGAGGGGCTTCCAACAAAATATTCGAAACGGGAATACTTTTGTCGTATTAAACTCTGAACTTAGAATTCCAATTTTCCAATATTTAATTGCCAAACCCATTCGTTCTGAATTTATAAAACAATTCCAGATAATTGGCTTTGGAGATATTGGTACCGCATGGAATGGACCCGACCCTTATAGTGATGAAAATGCGTTTAATACAAAAACCATTACCTCTGGCGGATCGGATGTGACCATACGATTAAATAACAAAAAAGACCCATTGGTTGGCGCACTTGGATTTGGGTTTCGAACAAAGATTTTAGGGTATTATATTCGGTATGATCATGCGTATGGAATGGAAGATGGGATATTCTTAAAGTCCCGTGGACATTTAAGTCTTGGACTAGACTTTTAATCCTTCTTAATGATACCTTTGCGGCCATGCAAAAGGGAGTCAAAAATCAAAAGGAAATATTACAGAAACTAGGAATTAAGGAATTAAATCCGATGCAAGTCGAAGCTTTTAATACCATTGTAGCCCAACCTGAAATCATTCTGTTATCCCCAACCGGCACGGGTAAAACCCTGGCTTTCTTGCTCCCTATTCTATCGCAACTAGATCCGAACTCCATCGAAGTACAAGCCATTATTTTGGCCCCTTCACGAGAGTTGGCTATTCAAATTGAAAACGTTGCTCGCCAAATGGGTTCTGGTTTTAAAACCAATGCCGTTTATGGGGGACGTCTGTTCACCAAGGACAAACAAGAACTAAAACATCGACCGGCCATTTTGGTAGGAACACCCGGTAGAATTGCCGATCATTTAAGACGGGAATCTTTTGACACCCAAGAAATAAAAACAATCGTTTTAGATGAATTTGATAAATCGCTAGAAATTGGATTTTTAGATGATATGAGTGAGATTCTATCCCTTTTACCATCTATTTACAAAAAAGTATTAACATCTGCGACCCAAGGAGTTGAAATACCTGGGTTTGTCCGTTTAAGAAATCCAACATCTTTAAACTTCCTACAGAAATCTACGCCTCAATTACAGGTGAAAATAATATCCTCTCCTAAAAAAGATAAATTAGAAACATTAGTCAACGCACTCCGTTTTGTAGGAAACGAACCCGGAATTGTTTTCTGTAATTTTAAAGAAACTATCGGACGAGTTTCCGATTTCCTAACTGAAAATGGCATCAAGCATGGGTTTTTCCATGGTGGGATGGAACAACGAGATCGAGAACGATCGTTGATTAAATTTAGAAACGGTACATTTCAAATACTACTGGCTACAGATTTGGCCGCAAGAGGAATTGATGTTCCCGAAATTAAATTCATTATTCACTACCATCTTCCTTTAAAGAAACAGGAGTTCACCCATAGAAACGGAAGAACCGCGCGAATGAACCAAACCGGAACAGCTTACGTTTTAACTTGGGAAGAAGAACGATTACCTGGATTTATTGAGGAGTTGTTTCCAGATGCTGTTGATGTTACTGGAGAACATATAATTGAAGACTGCATTAATTGGATCACACTTTTCGTTTCAGGCGGAAGAAAGGATAAGATATCTAAAGGTGATATTGCTGGAGCCTTCTTTAAATTAGGAAAGTTAAAACCCAACGAACTAGGTACCATTGAACTAAAAACAGATTGTGTTTTCGTTTCGGTACCCGAGTCCAAAGCAGCTCAAGTGATTCAAAAATTAAACAACACCAAAATCAAGAAAAAGAAAGTTCGCGTTACTTTAGCCTAAAAGTTACTCTTTTTCTCTGGGACCTCTTTTATAGATCACGAGTCCGTTCAAAAAGTTACGTAAAATTTGATCTTGTAAAGGCATGTATTTGGCATGATCTTCGGCTCGGAAGAAAGCACTTAATTCCGTCTTCCCAATTTTGTAATCTACTAATTGTAGAATTTCAATAATATCGTCATCACGTAACGATAAAGCTACGCGTAATTTTTTAATAATATCGTTATTTGTTAAGCCCATTATTCTTGGTTTTTCGAATTAAATTTATGGAATCGTTTTTCTTCACGATTCATTAATGCATCAAATTTTGAAGGTTCATCGATTGTAATTGTCAAATCTTCTTGGGTAATTGGATGTTTAAATCGTAAGCCTACTGCGCACAAAAACAAACCTTTTCCTTTAAAAACTACCTCGGCCCGATCATAAATAATATCCCCCATTATTGGATGCCCTAGTTCCGCCATGTGAATTCGTAACTGGTGTGTTCTACCCGTCTTCGGATATAAATCTACAAAGGTTAATGCTTCATTTCTCAAGGAAGGCACCGTGTACACCTTTTTATATTCCGTATGCGATCTTTTCTCCTCAATAGGTGAGTTGATTTCTCCTTCCTCTGGAACCTCACCTTTTACAATCGCACAATACTTTTTATCAATCTCTTTTTGCTCCAACATTTGCCCTAATAACATCAAGGACTTGGCCGTTTTCGCAACAATTAATAACCCACAAGTAGCCGCATCCAATCGATGCACCGGTTTGGCCCATTGTAAAGCATCTGCTTCTGAAGAAGGTTTAATTTTATCAACCAATGCATTGGTCATGGTTTTAAACTGATTCCCGGAAACGGGGATCCCTCCTGGTTTATTTACAATAGCAAAATGATCATCTTGGTAAACAATATCAAAATTCAAAAGATATTCTTTGGGTGCATTTCGCTCCAAATCAATCCATTCAACTTTTTGCCCTGGCTTTATCCAAGTTCCTGTTTTGGCTTTCTCTCCCTGAACTAAAATTTCACCCCGAGTAATGCTTTTTTTAATGGCACTTCGGGAGGGAATTTCCGGAAAAATTGAAGATACATAATCATACAATCGTACTTCTATTGTATCCTCAGGAACTATATGTGTTTGTCGAACTATCACGGTGTTTATTTATGGGACAAAGGTAAGGTCAATCCACAGGCATTTGAAGCATACGGCATTTATTTATTCAAATTTTCACCTCCCATATCAGCTTCGTATCATTCTAGGAATGATAGTTGTCCATATTTTTCCTTCAGGTGTCAAACCAAAATAGAAGAACTATTCTGCAGTATACTTGTATTCAAATTTTAGGTAAAACAGTCTATAGGTACATTCGTCACAGGATAAACCTACCTTATCACAAGTTTTGATGGGAGTTCAGCTAGTTAGCTTTTCTTTGGTGTTTCGTATAATCGCTATTTTTTTTGGGGCCAAAAAAAACCCCATTTAGACGACACTAGTATATGTTTAAATTGAGACTACATCATATCACTATCGTTCTGGTAACGGTATTCATTTGTATTCTTTCATTTGCTGTTCAGGCAAGTGAACCGGCAGACCGTATTCCATTTCCTAAACAGAAAGAAACGGCAATGGATCGTCTAATTTGGTTACGTGAACAAATGGAAACGAGCCATATTGATTCCAACATCGCTGTAGAGCAGTATTTCCAAGTAATAAAATTACGTGCGATTAAGGATGAAAACCCTGGATTACTGGCTAATGCGAGTTATAACTTAGGGATATTGTACTTCAATTCAGAGAACTACATCAAAGCCATCCCTCCTCTACAAAGCGCTCTAGACAATGTACCCAACCTCCAATACTCGGATAGTTTATTACTTTACAATCATATTACCATTGCATTTAAGGAGATTCGCGCATTTAATTCGGCCGTACAATATGTAAGTACGCTCGAATATTTAATGAACAAAAACCCTCAAGAATATGATCGAATTTCCAATAACGTCATGTCATTGGATGGCTTATACTATAATTTAGGGATGTATTCTGATGCCATTAGAGTTTTTAGACAAAAAAAATCCAAGGGGATCAATATGGTTCGCTCTGACCCCTACAAATATGCCGTTGACGCCTTTGATTTGGGCCGATATTTTAGCGCAAACAAACAACCAGATAGTGCCTTACATTATTACAATATATCCCGAGGAATTGTAGAAAGTTCAAATTTCGAAAACGGAGAATATTTCCTCGGTTTAATCAAAGGGAATTCGGCTGAAACCTTAATCCAACAAAAAAAATATGAGCAAGCAATTCCCCTTTTAAAAGAAAACTATGTTACTAGTTTAAGAGAAAAGGATCTATCAAACTCGGCTAAGACATTGAATTTACTAGCCCATTGCGAACAAAAAACGGGAGATATTGATAATGCCTTACGTCATTTACAAGCCGTTAAAAACCATACCAATAGGCTGAAAGATGGCGATATTATGTATACCAACACCCTGTATTTAAGTCAAACATTTGGAAAGTTACAACAATACGATTCGGCCTACTGGTATTCCAAAAGGTACATCCAACTCACCGACTCCATTCAGGCAACCCGAAACATTGAAAAATCGGCTCAGCTTTCTGTATCGGCTGAGCTTCAACATAAGGAGCAAATCATGCAAAAAGCCTTGGTCCAAATGCATAAGGAAAAACAAAGTTCTGACAAAAACAAACAGATTTTGAATTGGATCATTGCCGCAGCAGTATTATTGGCTATTTCCTTTGTCACCGTTTTAATTCTTCTCCGGAAACAAAGTGCTTCAAAAAACAGGCTAAAAAAGCTATTAGTTAGTCATGAGCAAAAAACATCTGAAGTTGAGAAATCACTCCATGAAAAGGAATACCTACTTAAAGAAATTCACCATCGTGTAAAAAATAATTTACAAATTGTTTCTGGAATTCTACAACTTCAAGCCCTACATAGCAAAAACAAGGAAATTAAGCATATTATGAACGAAAGCCAGAATAGAATCCAATCTATGGCTCTTATTCATCAAATGTTGTATCAAAATGAAGATTTTAGAAACATTGCCTTTAAACAATATGTTCACAAATTAAATCTTCAAATAATGAGTTCATTGATGGTTGATTCCAATAGAATCAAAATCAATATTATTGTAAAAGATGTATATTTAGATGTGGAAACTGCTATACCTTTAGGCCTAATTGTAAATGAACTTTTAACAAATGCAGTAAAATATGCCTATCCTGAGGATAGCCAGGGTCAAATAGATGTCTGGCTGAAAAGTGATTCTGACAATAATTACGAATTAATTGTATCGGATGATGGTGTTGGTTTATCCGAAGGTTTTAATATTACAAGTACGAACACACTTGGGCTACAATTGGTGAATATGCTATCAAAACAGCTTAAAAGTGAACTTAAATACAGAAATAATTCAGGAGCGGAATTCTCCATAAAGTTTAAAATTAAAACGAATGAGTTATAAGGTCAAAATATATATTGTGGAGGATGAGTACATTACTCAGGCCGTTCTTAAAAACAATGTAGAAGAAATTGGATATACCGTGGTGGGTATGTCGGACACTGCAGAAAAAGCATGGGAAGATCTCCAAGGTATGGATGTTGATTTAGCCTTGCTAGACATAAATCTTGCAGGCGAAAAAGATGGCATTTGGTTAGCAAAAAAAATACGGGAGAACATCGGCATTCCTTTTATTTTTCTTACTGCCTATGGAGATAAATCGACTATAAATACGGCTGTTAAAACACAACCAAATGGATACCTTTTGAAACCATTTAATGAAGTAGATATTTATACGGCTATCGAGGTAGCCTTAAATAATTTCAATCAAACTCAAGCCAAACCAAAGCTACAAAGCAAAGAGTTAGACGGTGGTACCAAACCACTTCCAACGAGCTCAACAGATGTCTCCGTTGGGAATGATCAAACCATTTATCTAAAAGTGGATAAAATTTTTTACAAGATTAAACTATCCGAAATATTCTACGTAAAATCAGATAGTAATTACGTGGAGGTATTCCTGGAAAGTAAAAAACATTTGGTTCGAAGTACATTAAAGAATTTCTCGGAACTACTACCGGAACATATGTTTTTACAAGTACACCGTTCATATATTGTAAATGTAAAAAAAATTGAAAGCTTGGGTGATGGAGAAGTTCGATTAAATAGTGACAAAAGCGTACCTTTATCTGCTAACTATAAAGAGGACGTGATCCATAAAGTGGTGCATTAAAACAATAATCATGCGGCGTATTCTATTGATATTTTGTGGTATTTTAAGTTTTGCAATTTCCTTGAATGCGCAAAATTCGGAGGTTTCCAAATACATCCAACAAATGTATATTATTTGGGACTCTACCTATATTAACTATTCTGTATCTCATAATGCAGGTGATTCTATTGATGCCATCAATTTATTAAAAAAGACACCTATTCAAGTCCAAGATTCGCTCAGCATCCTTACCCCAGAACTACTAGAGCAACAAGTACTCTTGCAGGAGGCAAAAACTATTGACGGAGACATGGGTTTAAATATGCGAGCTGATTATGCTTACAACTTAGATCCAGGGATTGGATTTGAAGACAACTTATTCTACACTCAAAAATTTAGAGTCGGTCTTGAAATGAATTTGTTAAGTGGTGGTTTATTTGCCAATAATACGGCTTCGAGAATAAAATACAATGAACTAGAAATACGCAGGTTACAATCACCTGAACAGGCAAAAAAACAGGATCGGTATTTAAAATGGCATAATATCATTTACCAATTTAACTTAAAAAAAATCGAAGTTTTAAGAGCAAGAGAAAGGCTTGCCCAACATAGGGTTCAAATGGCTACCCAGCTTAATTTCCTAAAACATGTAACTCAAAAGGATTTAATACATGCTATTTCTAGTCATGCAGAAATTCAAAGCATGTTAAACATATACGAAAGTTATAATTATCAACTTGCTTCGGAATTAAAAGTCAACAGCCAAGTAGCGACCCAATTCCCTCCCATTGACATTAACTATACCTATTCTTACAAATTATTAGGGACAGAAGAACCAGATTCCATTTCGTCTTTGATGATTGAGAATATTGAATTGAGGGATAAAACCATTAACGAATTCAAATTAAAACCTTTTGTGGCTTATAATTTTTACGATTTGGTAAGTGATAATCCCTCGAATCGAAATTATTTTTCCGTTGGGTTGACGGTGGGAGCTCCATTAAATTTCAACTCAAAAAATAGAGCAAATTTACGAGAAGCAAGATCGCAATTAGCCCTGCTCCCCACCAGTAGTAGACCGGAAATCCAACAAGACATTTTAACCCAGTTTTACGAGTTTAGATACAAACTAAAACAATACTCTAACCTGCACTACAAAAGACAAAGCTACACGGAGTTATTACGACAAGAACAGGTAAAGCATGATATTTCCCCCCTTACTTTTAATCCAATCAGAGCCTTAAAATTAATGGACAATGTGATGCAGATTGACATTGAAATGATTGATACCAAACAACAGATGTATCTAAAAGCTCTGAACATTTACACCGACTTGCCATTTAGTAATGCCGAAAAACTGATCCATCCGGTTAATATGAAAAGGCAAGACCGACACTCTGGACATTTTAACAGCATTTATGTGTGGAGTAATACCATATTGAAACACGAACCTGCAGTATTAGCACACTATATCAATTTAAATCCATTTCATAGAGCCACTATTAGTTACAATTCAAATCCCGATGCCCAAATCAGAACAAATAAGTTTATTCATCACTTACATCTAGAAGGTATTGATATCGAATTAATGATTGGGAAAAATTCATTAATTGAAGGCGGATTTACCCAACACCTGCAAAAGTTGGATACCCAATTTGACCTATCCAAAATCACCTCCATTAGTTTGGATGTAGAACCACATACACGCAAAGATTGGCATGAAAACAAAGCAAGCTACATGAAAAAGTATCACGCTTTATTAGCTGAGGCTCGTGCGTACTGTAACAATAAAGGGCTTCAATTAAGCGTGAGTATCCCAACTCATTACCCCGAAGAAGATATTTTTAAAATTTACGAAACTGTTGACCGAGTATACTTTATGTGTTACGAAAATGTAAAAACAGAATTTATTATTCGCAAAACCAATAAATATCCCATCGAAAAAACGTATATCGCATTACGCACCAATGACTTTAACAATAGATTAGAGATGGAGAATAAATTTAAAGAGCTAAACCTGTCAACAAAGGTGGCTGGCTATTTAGTACATGATCTAGGATCATTGCTGGAATTTGATCATAATTCTTTAAACAACCAATAATTTAAATTACAAACTATACTTTGTGAAATCATTAAACTTTAATAGAAAAGCCTCCATGTTGAGAAACATGGAAGAGGAAAAAGTATCGAGTAGAACCAAAAACTGGGACAAAATTGTCTATTATGTTGTTCTTGGTTTGATCAGTTTTTTCATTTTCCGCTATTTTATTAATCAAGTATTCTATGTGCATGCCCAAGGACAAATTCTCTTTAATAGCATTAAAATTCGAGTACCAGATGATATTACCATTCATTACTTTAAAGTAAAGGAGGGTGATACAGTGTTATATGGAGATACTCTTTTTGCGTATACAGCCGCAAGAGACGAACAAAGCCGGGGAGCATTTGCTTTTCAAATCAAGGATGACAATAACGACAACTCCACTTCGTGGCAACAACGAGAAGTATACCAACTAAATAAAAACATCGTGTTAAATCGCTTACGTATTGGCGAAAACATTAATCTAATTGCTTGGTACCAGTCAGAAATTCAAAAACTTCGAAATCAAGTTATTCTTGAAATAAGTTCTAAAAACAAACTAGAATCATACGAAAGTCAACTTGAAAAACTCACCATTGAAAACAAAAAATACACGAGTGAGATTTATGTTTTTAGGAAGATGATTACTGAATTGGGAGGACAGTCAGAAGAATCCATAGAAGACGATTTTGAACATGCACCCACTCCCTATTCTGGTGGTGGGGCTGGCTACATGTCCATGAAAAGACTGTATGTAAGTCCGATGAGCGGGGTAATTACTCGAATCTATAAAAGGCCCAATGAAGTTTCTTTAAAATCGGAAGAGATCATGAATGTGCATCAACAAGAAAGCATTTATATCAAAGCTTTTTTCAATCCGGAAGACCTTGAGGCTATTGAGGTAGGTAGCGAAGTCTCCCTTATTTTCCCGGATGGCACCACTAGTCACGGACTCATCAGGCGTACGTATACGGCCACGTATAGGTTACCCACTGAATTTCAAAAAAAGTACGAGTCAACTACCCGATCCATCGCAGTTGATATTTACCCTTCGGATGATGAACAATTATCCGAATGGAAGAAATTTTATAAAATTCCAGTTCAAATCCGAAAAAATCGTTTCCAATGGTAGAAGATTTTGAAAAAGGTCAAATTATTGTCGACAAGAATGTGGTAACCTACCACGATTTGAAATACTTTATTGTAGAGTTAAATGACAAGTTTCGACCAGATAACCTAATCAAATATGACGTCCTATTAATTGATATTAAAGAAGATGAACTGGTTACTTATGTCGTTAAACAGATAAGAACTCATATAAATCCGAGGATTTATATGATGCCCATATTTCTACTCTCTACCACAGATTTTCATGAAGTGGTTACCACCCATTTAACGGATGGTATTTTACCTTCCATTAACCATTTAGATTCTATTGAACCAAGAGCATTGGACATTAAGGCCAATATTGAACGAATCAATCATCCTAAAGTATTAAGTTTTGAGTCCCAAATGATCAACAGAACTTTGAACTTAATGTATACCAGGAATAAAAAGGTCTTAAATCCTATACCCTATTTCCATTCTGGAATTGGGTATTATTATCCCGAGCTATCCATCAATTTCGATCATAGGGATGAAAGTGGCGCATTAAAAATTTTGGAGATAGCCGAACAAGAAGGACTTTTTCAATCCGAGTTTCATGAACGTGTCTATTGCTGTAATAATTGCAATGGTAGTTACTTAAACTATCGGGAAGTTTGTCCAAAATGCAATTCTTCAGATTCAATATCTCAAGATTTAGTTCACCATTTCCCCTGTGCCTATGTTGGGCCTATTGAAGATTTCAAAAACAATATTGATGACCAATTAGACTGTCCGAAGTGTAATAAAACGCTTCGCCATATTGGAGTAGATTATGACAAACCATCGGTATTGTATACTTGTAACAGTTGTCATCACCGCTTCCAAGACTATTATACCAAAGCTAAATGTATCACTTGTGGTACCGAAAATGATGTAGAACATTTGGTTCCTTTTTCCATCAAGAAATACATTATGACCAAAAAAGGGGAAAATGTAGCGATTAATGGATATATCAATATCGAAAAACAATTAGAGTCATTGGAAGGTACGGTAACTATGGCCATTTTCAAAGTACTGTTGACTTACGAAATTCAGCGACTACATACGCAAGGCTATCAATCCAATATTGGTTACATCCATGTACAACATGCCGCTGCTGTAGCCGGTGTTTTAGGGCTTGAAAAACAAAAAGCCTTAATGAATGACTTAGTTCAAATGCTGAAAAGTAATTTAAACCCTTCGGATTTTGTAAGTTTTTACAACTCATCAACAATCGTTTTTTCATTTGTAAATACCAAACACAAGGAAGCCAAAGAGGCCATCGAAGAAATGAAAGACCTATCAGAAAGGTTGTTACGTAAATCATTTGAAAAGGTTCATATTGAAGTCCGTACAGATGTTATCGCATTAAAACTAGGAGGTGAGGTAGAATCTGTAGTCAATTCTATGGTATTTCCGTTAACAAAAATGTAAATTCAAATGGATGTTTTCGGAGCGGAAATACAAGAGTTTTTTCATTACCTAAGATCCGTAGGTTTTAGTAAATTACTTCGTGTTTTTTGGTTTTTCTTCTTTTTTGAGTTTTTTCGTTATGTTATTGTCGATTTAATTTCGCTCGTTTTCATTATGTGGGACCGAAAACGAAATAGAAACAACTACGAAGATGCCAAACGAAGAATGTGGCTAGAACTCCCTTTGGTTTCTATTGTTGTTCCCGGTAAAAACGAAGGAAAACACATCTATAAATTAACCACTTCATTAAAAGAACAAACCTACAAAAACTTCGAGTTGATAATTGTAGATGATGGTTCAGATGATGATACCGAAATCATTTGTAAAAGCTTAAAAAAAAATGGGCTAATAGACTATTTCATACGAAACGAAGTTCGTGGAGGAAAGGCTTCAGGCGCCAACACGGCCCTTCGAATAGCCAGAGGAAAATACGTGGTCCACTTAGATGCTGATTGTTCCTATGACTTTGATGCCATTGAAAACATTATCATACCCTTTTATGAAAGCCCCGATGTAGGTGCCGTAGGAGGCAACGTAATGGTTCGGAATTATAAAGAATCCCTAGCCACCACCCTACAATCATTTGAATATACAGATGCCATAAGCATTGGCAGAATGGTAGCTAGCTACTTGGGGATTTACCGTGTGGTTTCGGGTGCTTTTGGTGCCTTTAGAATGGATATATTACAACGGGTTCAGGGCTGGGATATAGGCCCCGGGTTAGATGGTGACATTACTGTCAAATTTAGAAAACTCGGTTACAAAATAAAGTTTGAAGACCGAGCTGTTTGTCAAACCAATGTTCCCAATAGTTTTAGAAAATTAACCAAGCAACGTTTGCGCTGGGATAAATCTCTGATCCGATTTAGACTTAGAAAACACTCCGATGTATTTTTCCCTTCTCAAAATTTTAGCTTAACAAATTTCATTTCCTTTATAGAAAACATCACCTACACACTTGTACTGAATATAAAATGGTACATCTATGCGAGTGATATGATCTATAATTTTGCTTCCGTACTCCCGTTTATTATTGTCATGAACTTTTTTCTTTACACCACCACAAATATGTTTAAGCTTTTGGTTTTCAATATATTTAGAGAACGGAAAAACACCCCCTTTTCCTACTTCGTTTTGTATGTGCCATTGATGGTTTTCTACCATGGATACTACCTACGTATCGTAAGAACGATTGCTTATATCAAAGAATTCTTCTTTAAACAATCGTATAAAGACCCATGGAACCCTGAGAAAACTTCCATAAAAGCACTGGAAATTGGAATTTAACGTTTCACTGCCAAAGACTGTACGGACACAATTTCGCCTCCATCATATAGTTTCAAATAATAAACTCCAATGGGTAAATCTGAAGTAGAAATCAACACTACTTTTTGAGAATGACCAACCACTTTGGTTCTCATTAAATGCCCCGTAGTATTGTACAGATACACGACCCTATTTGATGGGGTATTCAAACCTGTTATTTCCACATTTACATAGGAAGATGATGGATTTGGATACACCGATAAATGCGCATTACTTACAAAATCAGAAACTCCTAAGGTAATGGATACCGTATCCAAATAAGTATCCAGCCTACCACATTTAGAGGCCTGTAGTGTTACATAATACTCTCCTGGTGTACCATATATATGTTGTGGACTCTCTATTAAGCTAGAATCACCATCTCCAAAAAACCATACATAATCATCTGCTTGTGTCGAGTTGTTGGTAAAATCAAACGTACTCTGATTTTGGTTAAAAGAGAAATTCGCAATGGGATCATATTCCCCAATATTCCATTGCAACATATTGTCAAACACCACTGATTTTGCTGCCATTCTAATGGTGGAGGCCTCCGAAGCAGTCAAACCGCCATCAAATGTAATCAGGGTAGGATCTTTTCTAAATATGGTGACATAAAAAGCACAGGCAGCCGCGTAAGATCCAGCGAGAGAAGGATGTGATTCATCAGGTGAATACAGTTCTATCAACGGATAATTATTTCGAATATCACGCCAGACCGCCCCTACCGGAGAGACCAAAGCATCATTATCTTCCGCCATTTCCTGATAGCGTTCGTTCAATAAACTATCCATACCCTCATAGGTACACACCGGTGGCCAAAAAGCACAATTAGATGCATCCCCATTTTTCCGTCCCCAGGTCATAAAAAAAATGGGCATCGAACAATCGGATCCCGATCGAATAGAATCACATAATGTTTTAGCATACGGATAAACATCCGATTGCACTTGGCCAATTGGCCAAGATGGTTCTTGACTTTGGGCTTGCAACACCACAAAATCCCAATCTTGGGCTGCAATTTTTGTGAGCGTTTGATTATTGGTCACATGATTTAAAAATCGCGTCCCACCCGGAGTTGATTGATCCGTAACCATGCTATCCCCTGCGGTTAATGCCATGTCTTTCAGCAATTCAGGCAAATCATTATAGTAGGTATAACTATTCCCAATAAACAACACCTTCTTTTCTTGACCATGGCCCATAATGGCGACAACACTTAATCCTAGTAGGATTCCAACAATCTTCTTTCTCATCGTACTTATTTTATTCCAACCCCATGACTAAAATGTTTATAAAATGGTTGCCTTTCTGTAAGCTTAATTTAACCCAAATTATACTTTTGGCTAAGGTACCGAAAGCTTCATTAAATATATTTGAGCGTAAGGTCTAAATAAAATTCCAGTTAAATGATATTATGTCTAGCAGAAAAACCAAGTGTAGCCAAGGATTTAGCAAAAGTTCTGGGGGCAAAATCGCGCATGGATGGTTATTACGAAGGTAATGGTTATTGGGTTTCATGGACATTTGGACATTTATGTACTTTAAAGGAACCTGGAGATTATACCGAGGTTTGGAAAAAATGGAACTTGGATGCATTACCCATGTTGCCTACCAATTTTGGTATAAAACTAAAAGATGATAACGGAATAAGAAAACAATACGCTACCATAGAACGCCTTACCCAAGAATGTAAAGAGGTGATCAATTGCGGGGATGCGGGTCAAGAAGGGGAGTTAATTCAAAGATGGGTATTGGCTAAAGCCAAATTTAATAAACCGTTAAAACGTTTATGGATTTCTTCACTTACCGAAGAAGCCATTAAAGAAGGTTTTACCAAATTAGAAGACGGAAACAAATACAATAACCTGTATGCAGCTGGAATTGCTCGTGCAGTAGGTGACTGGGTTTTAGGGATGAACGCAACCAGAGTTTTCACACTGAAGTTTGCCGATTTCAAACAAGTTCTTTCCATTGGGAGGGTACAAACTCCTACCCTAGCTTTGATTGTAGAACGGCAACATGAAATCAATAAATTTAACTCCGACACCTATTTTGAGTTAAAGACCAAATACCGAGACGTATTATTCTCCGCAGAATCGGGTAAAATCACTGAAAAATTAAAAGGAACGGAATTAATAGATTCCATGAAAGGATCGCAATTTGAAATTATTTCCTACACTCAAAAAGAAGGAAAAGAATTACCCCCTTCCTTATATGATTTGACTTCCATTCAGGTAGAATGCAACAAGAAATTTGCTTTTACAGCAGAGCAAACACTGAATATAGTTCAGAAACTTTATGAACAAAAATTAGTTACCTATCCCAGGGTGGACACCACCTACTTAAGTGATGATATATATCCAAAAGTAGAAGGAACTTTAAGGAATCTTACGCAGTACGCAGAAATAGTAAATCCTTTATTAGGGAAACCTATTGTAAAATCAAAAAAGGTTTTTAATAACAAAAAGGTAACCGATCATCACGCCATAATTCCCACTGGAGTCCAAGCCTCCGGATTAACGGACGACTACCAAAAAGTATACGACACTCTTACACGCAGGTTTATTGCCGTTTTTCATCCGGATTGTATCGTTAGTAATACCACGGTTATAGGGAAAGCTGCCGAAATTGAATTTAAAGCATCCGGTAAGCAAATTCTCAAACCAGGCTGGCGAGTGGTATACCCAAAAGCGAAAAGTGAAACAAAACCTGAAGCGAAATCTAGCAGTAAATCTGGAGCAAAACCAGAAGACCAGGTGATGCCTGTTTTTGAAAAAGGAGAAATAGGTCCGCATACTCCTGAGTTACAAGAAAAAAAGACAAAAGCACCTAGTTATTATACGGAAGGGAGTTTATTACGTGCGATGGAAACTGCAGGTAAGCAAGTAGATGATGAAGAGTTGCGTGATATTATGAAGGAAAACGGAATTGGAAGACCTTCTACTCGTGCAAATATTATTGAAACCCTCTTTAAAAGAAACTACATCATTCGGCAAAAGAAAAGGATTTTGGCGACCTCAACCGGAGTTCATTTAATTTCCTTGATCGAAGATGAAACCTTAAAATCGGCAGAACTTACAGGAATTTGGGAAAAGAAAATACGAGACATTGAAAAGGGTGAATTTTCGGTAGAGGAATTCAAAGCCGAACTATTTGAAATGGTCAACAACCTGGTTCACAAGGTCAAACATCAATCTCCGAAGGCCAAAAACATACCCTGCCCAAAATGTAACATTGGGCATTTACTAAAGGGAAAAACTGCCTGGGGTTGCTCTGATTGGAAACAGGGTTGTAAATTCAAAATTCCCTTTGAATACAAAAAAATAATACTAAGCGAAAAGGATATTGAGAATCTGGTCCACAACAAGGAGTCTCATTATAGTTACCTAATAAAAGGTAAGGATGAGAAACAAAAAATAAAATTAACAGAGAAACTAACATTATCAGTCTAAGGATCAT
Organism: uncultured Flavobacteriales bacterium; assembly: GCA_913062955.1. Classification (GTDB taxonomy): domain Bacteria; phylum Bacteroidota; class Bacteroidia; order Flavobacteriales_G; family Salibacteraceae; genus CAJXZP01. Next base: position 26,390 of record CAJXZP010000008.1, read on the forward strand.
TAATTTACGCTATATTTACTGTCTCAATTTATAAACCAAAGGTTATGGAGAGATTCCGTCTCAAAGAAATAACGGCTACTCTACTATTTTTTACGACTTGTTTTTTTTGTTATGGACAATTTTCATTTACACCTAAACGAGCGAATCTAAACCTTAAATTCTCGAACGAAACAGGTTGGACTATTTCAGATATTACAGGTTCAAAAATCCTGACATCATTCAAGGATCAAAATGCTTATATACAAATTGTCGACCACCAGTTAAAAATATATACCCTACCTAATGGATTGTGGAATACCCACCCCACACTCCAATTCATGAATAAAATTCATATTCCTCATCAAACCTTTGTAATTGCTACCAATCCTAGTCGATTTGATTCCTTTAGCTCTTTTTGGATATCCGCAACCGGAGGACATATTCGTATTTTTAAGTATGACGAAACCTTTGAAATAACCACACCAGATGGAAAAAAGCAGAAACGAAGCAACCAAAACGTTACCAATCATATTTTCATAAACGGAAATTCTAAAACACAAATATCCAGTAGAAATACCATCTTTATGATTTCCCCAAAGGGCACTATTTTTGAAATTGACCACAAGCTAAACATTTGGAGATTTATTCTTACCAACCGAACTTTAACCCCATGGACTTCCGACCCTCCTACCGAGAAAATGGTCTTTCACATATTCGATTCCAAAGATTTCAAGACCCTTATCCCTATTGGAAAAAAAGGCAATAAATACATATTTCAAATAATAAATCATGAAAACAAAATGGGAATAGCCTCTCTATCCACCGATTATTTTCAAATAGAATATCCGATACCGCCCTTATTTGATTTTATTTCACCCTCCCTTTACACCGATTATCATATGGTGTATAACGACAATAAATTGGGGACTCTCCATTTTTTAGCCTTAGCAGACGAAAATGAAATCCCGATGTTCAAAACGGAATATACGGGGGCAAAAAAATCCATAACCTCCCATGCGAATCAAAACATCTCTCAGCCTCTTCTCATTGACTATTCTCCCCTTTCCAAAACCAAGTCCTCACAAAATCAGGAATACCTAGAGACTAATCACTTGTTCGGAATTGAAAAAATATCAGATGATTTGCTACTCTATAATGAATATGATAAAGAAAAAGAAATTCACGCTAGTGGGTTGTACCGAGTAAGTCAGGAAAATTGGTACATTAGTCCGAACCAGAACTTATTAAAATCCTTTCCAAATGCCATCCTTGATTTTAAAATTACAGCAGATGGGAAACCTAGTTACTCCGTTTATTCAAGAAACGGAGGAGGTTTAGCTTTAAATATTGTAGACAAAAACAGTTCCAAATTTCTCTTTCTCACCTGTCAAGTATTGGAAATGGAAATAGATTCCATGACATGTATTCCTGAGTATGATACTAATATATTTAAAATTCGAGTAAATGGAAAATGGGGACTTATTGAAATACAAAATGAAAATTTCAAAATCCTTCTTGCCCCAACCTATAAACGGATTACGCATTTGGGGGAGAAAAAATCTTTAGTGCTCACTAAAGAGCATTCATTCGATTGGTTTGGGGTGAATTATTCAATTTCAAATTCCTTACCTCAATTAATTACGGACCAGAACCCTCTTATCATTTATGAACACAACAGCTTTACAAAAGCTCAAAATGCCACCATTGGTACCGCCCAATATATCCACGAACTCTATATTTACAACAATCCCAATACGAAGGAATCATTAATTTACGATACGAAAGAAAACCTACCCGTTCTTATTACAAATTACACAAAAGCCTACCCCACATTTTTACATACAGTGACTTATTTCCACACAAAACCCCGTCATTCCATCTTGAACTACAATTTAAAGATTCAAAAAATCACAAATTTTGATAGTATACACATCCAAGGAAATCTGACCCTCTTCCTTAGAAAAGACATGCCAAAGGAAACCTTTACACCATCCAATATAACCATAAAGAATTATCAAATTGGGAGCGCATTAATCAACAATAAACGCATTAAGGGAGTACAGAAATACGGAGAAATATATTTTCACAACTCCCTTTTCATTGCCAAAGATGCAAGTAAATGGATAATTATTGATCCCGAAGGAAAGCAAAATTTCCCTCAAGGGCATCCCTCTTTTGCCGCAGCTATCCAATACATCAACAGGCTATAATTAGGGTCATTCCATTTCACGAAACGGGTATAAAAACCCCGCCATTATCGTTTTCAAATAGACCTTAAAAAACTACCTTCGCGCCTCATTTTAATTTTTATTCATAAATCCAATAATGATGCAAAAAGCAAAAATTATTTATACCAAAACGGATGAGGCACCGGCTTTAGCCACGCAATCCTTTTTACCTATTGTTGAATCGTTTACACGAAAATCAGGGATTGAATTTGAATTAAAAGATATTTCAGTTGCGGCAAGAATTCTAGGTTTGTTTCCGGAATATTTAAAAGAAGATCAAAAAGTAGGTAATGCTCTGGCCGAATTGGGTGAAATGGTTCTGTTACCAGAAGCAAATATTATTAAGCTACCCAATATTTCTGCCTCCGTACCTCAATTAATGGCAGCCATTAAAGAACTTCAATCCAAAGGATTCACTATTCCAAATTACCCGAATAATGCTTCAACAGACGAAGAAAAAAGTATTCAAGCAAGATATAACCAAGTAAAAGGAAGTGCTGTAAATCCTGTATTACGTGAAGGAAACTCAGACCGTAGAGCCCCTAAGGCGGTGAAAGATTATGTTCGTGTTCACCCCCATTCCATGGGAACCTGGAAAAAAGATTCGAAGTCGCATGTATCTCATATGACGGAGGGTGATTTTTACGGAAGTGAAAAATCGGTTGAAATCTCTGCAGATACAAATGTTAAGATTGAATTTACGGACCCCAACGGAAATACGAGAGTTCTCAAAGAAAAAACCGCATTAATTGCAGGCGAAATTATTGATACATCCGTAATGAACACCGATATTCTACGGACATTTTTAGCCAAAGAAATCCAGGACGCCAAGGATCAGGGAATCCTGTTTTCAGTTCACCTAAAAGCAACCATGATGAAGGTCTCTGACCCCATTATTTTTGGTCATGCTGTTTCTGTTTTCTATAAAGACGTCTTTGAAAAACATTCCGATATCTTTAGCGAATTAGGAATTAACCCAAACAACGGTTTAGGTGATTTATACACCAAAATCGCCACCCTTTCCGCTGATAAAAAATCTGAAATTGAAAACGATATCCAAACCATTTACCAAAACAGTCCTGAATTGGCAATGGTAAACTCGGATAAAGGAATCACAAATTTACACGTACCTAGTGATATAATTATTGATGCATCTATGCCAGCTGCGATTAGAAATGCGGGCCAGATGTGGGGTCCAGACGGAAGTGCCCAAGATACCAAATTTGTAATTCCAGACCGATCGTATGCTGGTATTTACCAAGAGTGTATCGATTTCTGTAAAGAAAATGGCGCATTTGATCCCACCACAATGGGAAGCGTATCCAATGTTGGATTAATGGCTCAAAAGGCGGAAGAATATGGTTCACATGACAAAACATTTCAACTAGACGAAACCGGATCTATTAAAGTTATGGATACCAATGGAACGGTTCTAATAGAGCAATCTGTATCCAAAGGTGATATTTTCCGAATGTGTCAGACCAAAGATGCTCCCATTCAAGATTGGGTAAAACTTGCTGTAAAAAGAGCTAAGGCCACAGGTACTCCAGCCATTTTTTGGTTAGACCCCCAAAGAGGACATGATGCACAAATCATAAACAAGGTAAACAAATATCTCCCCAATCATGACACCACTGGTCTTGACATACGAATCATGGCCCCCAAGGATGCTATTCGATTCTCAATGGATCGGATCATCAAAGGATTAGATACCGTTTCGGTAAGCGGGAATGTTCTTCGTGATTATTTAACTGATTTGTTCCCCATTTTAGAAGTAGGAACTAGTGCAAAAATGTTATCTGTTGTACCGTTAATGAATGGTGGTGGATTATTTGAAACAGGAGCTGGAGGATCTGCACCAAAGCACGTGGAGCAATTTCAAGAAGAAGGTCATTTGCGATGGGATTCATTAGGCGAGTTTTTGGCACTTTCCGTTTCTTTAGAACATTTTGCAGAAACACATGGTAACAAAAAAGCAGCAATTCTTGGTAAAACATTGGATGCTGCTACTGGCATATTATTAAACAATGACAAGTCTCCCTCACGTAAGGTGAATGAACTAGATAATAGAGGTAGTCATTTCTTCTTAGCTCAATACTGGGCACAAGAACTTGCGAATCAAGACGAAGACCAAGAACTTAAGTCCCAATTCCAACCCATTTCGAAAGCGATGATTGACCAGGAGCCAGCCATTATTAAAGAATTACTTGAAGCTCAAGGAACAGCAGTTAAATTGGACGGATATTATTTAGGAAATGATCAATTGATTTCAGAAGCGATGAGACCAAGTGATACCTTAAATCGTATTATTAATACCATTTAAAACCTAGGTTGTATTACAGAAAAGACTGCCTCAGAGGCAGTCTTTTTTGTTTTACAGAAATTCTTTATCTTCGGTTAAACAAACCGAAAAACTAAATATTATGAAAAATACCAAACTCTTTTTACTTTCTGGGATAATGACCCTTTGTATGGTTAACTTATTTGCAGGAGTTAATGATGGAGGAAAGAAAGGAATACGAGCAGGCTGGCAAATTTCCAACTTTTACGATAATGGAAACTCAGATGACAATCTTAACTCCTTTTATGTTGGCTTATTTGGAGAAAAAAAATTAGTGCCACTATTACGGTTAGGTGCGGGCTTGGAATACCATACTGTAGGAACCTCACTTTCATCCTCAAACATAACTGCAAAATATACCCGCCATTCCATTTCTATACCTGTATATCTCCGGATGAAATTAGGCCCTGTATATGCGCTTGGCGGAGTAGCCCCAGATTTCGGAATCTCCAATATTTTTAAAATTGATGACGAAAAGATAGACTTAGATGACGAGGCAAAGACCAGCACTTTTGATGCCCCACTTTTTTTAGGAGTCGGTTTCAAAATTGCAATCGTATCCATTGAGGCTAGATATCATTGGGGCACCATGAATCTCTCCAAATTAGAAAACAACAATTTCAAACAACAATATTTTCAAATTGGGGCTGCAGTATCCTTTTAAATCAATTCCTAAACCAATAATTAAAGCAAGAGTTCAATCTCTTGCTTTTTTTATGCCTTTAAGTTTTCAACAATTCATTAAAAATCTATCCGTTCTCTTCTCAACCCTGAAAATGATTTTAAATTTGCGGATAACAAATAAGTATGGAAAATTTTATTGTATCGGCTAGAAAGTATAGACCAACCACTTGGGAAAGTGTGGTAGGTCAAAAACCCATTACCGACACCTTAAAAACGGCCATTTCCAGTAATCATTTGGCACAGGCCTTTTTATTTACAGGTCCACGTGGGGTTGGAAAAACCACCACTGCTAGAATACTAGCTAAAACAATAAATAAAAATGATTTAAAAGAGGCGGTTTCTGAAAATGAAGACTTCGCTTTCAACATTTTCGAATTAGATGCCGCTTCCAATAACTCCGTGGATGATATTCGCCAATTAATTGACCAAGTGCGCATACCACCACAAATTGGTTCTCATAAGGTGTATATTATTGATGAGGTTCATATGCTCTCTACAGCTGCTTTTAATGCATTTTTAAAGACCTTAGAAGAACCACCAGCGCATGCAATTTTCATTCTGGCGACTACCGAAAAACACAAAGTCCTTCCGACTATAATTTCTAGATGTCAAGTTTTTGATTTTCAAAGAATAGGTATTTCGGACATTGTAGGTTACCTACAATTCATTTCGGAAAAAGAAGGTATCAAAGCCGAAGAAATAGCCCTTCATACTATTGCTCAAAAAGCAGATGGAGGAATGCGAGATGCGCTTTCATTATTTGATCAAATTGTCAGCTTTTCGGGTAACAACATTACCTATACCCATGTCATCGACAGTTTAAATATTCTGGATTTTGATTTTTATTTTAAAGTTACCGATCATATTCTAGATCATAACCCTTCGGAATGTTTACTTTTATTCAATACAGTTCTTGAAAAAGGTTTTGATGGTCATAACTTTCTAATAGGAATATCTTCTCATTTTAGGGATTTATTAGTTTGTTCGGATCGACATACCTTGGTACTATTAGAAACTAGTGATGATTTACGACCGCGATATTTAGAGCAAGCACAAAAGTGCAAAAAGGATTTTTTGTTAGATGCATTACAATTGCTTTCTGATGTGGATTTCAGATATAAAACCACCAAAAATCAACGACTGCTCATCGAAATTTGTCTCATGCAACTTTCATCCATTTCTGTAATGGACGAAAAAAAAAATTAAAAACGTTTCTTGATTACCCTTTATTTGTTCAAGGACTAACGAAAGGCTCCTTAAAAAGGGCTAGTCCAAGTTCTAAAATCACATCTACACCGTCAAAAGCGATATCTTCACCTAAATCCTTACCAGAAAATAAAACCATTCCTAAAAACACTCCTGTAGCCATTACACCAACGAACAAGGTACCCACCATGGTGTATAACCCACAGGAGGGAAAAGTAACCCGAAGAAAATCTATTATTCGGATAAAGAAACAAGAAGTTACTGAAAAGGAACACGTAAATATTTACCATGGAGATGAAACTGTAGTCATCGAAAAGATTACCATTTTATGGAAACAGTACTATTCAGAAATGAAAAGTAAATTGGGCGGATTTTCTTCGAGTATTATTGGTAATTGTGAACCCATCCTATTAGAGGATAAAAAAACGATACATCTAATTTTCAGAAACGAAACAAATGAGATGGAGTTTAATAAAATGTCCTTGAAAATTCTGGAGTTCTTAAAATCAAACCTCAAAAACAATCATCTTTCATTCACTACAGAAGTAAGTATGGAAAAGGCGAAAAAGATTTTATACACGAATCGTGATAAGTTTGATCACTTTGTAGAACAACATCCGAAATTATTGGAATGGGAACAGAAGTTAGGATTAGAATTAAAGTAATTTAATCCTATTGTTTCAAAAATTGTTGAACACCTATCACCATATCCTTAGATACAACTTTCACAAAATAGGATCCAGAAGCAAATCTGGAAACATCCATTTGATAAATTTGATCTACCTGCGGGTTGGGTATAATTTTTTGAATTAATATTTTTCCAGAAGCGTCATAAACGAAGTATTCAATTTGAGTTCCATTTACTTGACCCAACTTAATGTTTACTTTTTCCCTCGCTAAGGTAGGAAATATAGTTAACCTTTCTTGCTCCACTTGGGCTTTATCAGCTAAAGGAAACAATCCCAAATCCTGAATAGTGGAACTGGTATCACACACATTCCAAATGGTGAGCGTAACTTCAAATAATCCATAATTTGTAAACGTGTGAATCGGATCAATCATAGTTGAAGAAGCCCCATCACTAAAGTCCCATGAGACATTTGAAAAATGATCTGATAGATTCGTGAAATCCACCGTTCTATTCACCAAATCAATATCCATTTCAAAATCCGAAATGGGATCCGCCACTTCAATCACCTCGACTTCATCAGAATCAAAACACCCCGCATTAGAAACCGTTACAGAATATATTCCGGCCTCCCCAAAATGATGCCCATTTCCAACGTCTCCATTTTCCCAAAGGTAGGTATCAAACACACCTAAGCCGATGTAAGTTGTCGTATTATCACAGATTATCATATCCGGCCCTAAGGATACAGATACATTATTATTACTTACAGTAATGGAGTCTACGGTTGAACAACCATGAACATCGCTAACGGTTACCGTATACAATCCGGGTTGAGAAACTAAGGTACTTTGAACAGAATCGCCATTAGACCATCTAATATTAGAGTACCATCCAATATCCAAAACAAATGGTTCATTGTTACACATTTGACTATTAGGAAATTCCAATATTGGAAGCGGGCTCATTAATACATTTACAGTATCAAATCCATAACAACCAGAACTCCCTGTAACTGTTACATAATAGGTCCCAGGTACATTGGTCGAAATTGAACTTCCACTAGCCCCATTACTCCATTGATATGTGGTATATACAGAGGCCACTGTTAAAATGGTGGAGTCTCCTTCACAAAAGTAAATATCAGATGGCATAGATGGAGGTGTCGTAGACTCGTAAAAAACATTGATAGTATCAGAATAAATACATCCATAAAAATCTACTACATAAAAAGAGTATGTTCCGGAAGTATCAATATCGATACTAGATACCGTATCCCCAATATTCCATATAAACCCCAATAATTCATCCGAAACTCCAAGAACTAAAACTTCACCTTCGCAAATCACCGTATCATTGGGAACAACATCTAAGGGGGCCAAATACTCTAACAAAGCCATGGAGTCAACCGCCAAACACCCATCTGCATTGGTCACACTAACTTTATATTGACCCACCCCATTTATCACTATATTTTCGCCTACCGCTCCATTATTCCATTGGTATGAATTCACACCTGATGAAAGATTTAACGGAAGAAATGTATTCGGACAAACAGTGGTGTCTTTTAGTTCACTAAAAACAAATGGAGGATCTATAATTACCGTAATAGTGGTCGTATCATTTAACAGGTTCACATCGGTACCTATATGATGTGCCCAAAGAACAATATCATACGAACCTACTTGGTTAAAACTTAAAACTGTTAAAGGTAATTTAGTAGAGGTATTGGGTAAAACATTTCCAGACCAACCAATACTGCCGAATTGATCACTGGCCAAATACCAACCTAATTGTAGCGAACCGATGCTATCTGAACCAAGATTTTCAATCTCAATTCCAATAGATACACTCAAACGATCCTCAAAACAAATCCGAATATCGTCTTCCGTATTTACTTTAACATCAATAAAGCTATTTGAATTTTGGCTAGGGGTAAATTTCCTGGACATATCAGACGCACTTACCTGCCCCATAATAATGAGAGCAAAAACAAAAAATAAAGTTGCTATTTTAGTATTGACCAACAAGACTGTTATTAATCCATGATTTGTAGGTGCTAAAATTAATCATTTCCTATTAAAAAAAAAAGAAAATTTCACACCAAGGTTAATTCAAAGTTACTAAAAAGAATAATCTATTTAAATCCTGTGTTATTACACTTGTTTATTTTTCCTTTCGAAAATAATTGGATTATAATTTACTGGAAATTTGGTATTAACATTACAAAAGAATTTTTCCATATAATCAAAGTCATTTTCAAAATTTCCCGTTGGATGAAACACATGTCCAATGTGGACCTCCTTTAACTTATAATCGGCATACGCAAGAACAATTGGAACATCGACAGCTAGAGACACCCTATAAAATCCAGTTTTCCATTTCGGAACTCGTTTCCGCGTCCCTTCGGGAGTAAATAACATCGCCATTTCATCACTGGCTCCGACAATTTTTTTTAATTCCTTAATAAATTCAACACTTTGATTTTTTCGATCTACCCCGATTCCCCCCATCGCTTTTAATAATCCACCATAAAAGGCATCTGTATGTTCCTTTTTAATCAAAAACCTCCCAGGCACACCTAAACTCCACATAGTAGGCATGGCTAAAAAAAAATCCATATTTGAAGTATGAGGAGCTGCAATCAAAACAAACTTCTTCACATCCTGAGGAACCTTTCCAACTAATTTCCAACCGTATAACTTGAATACTAAATTTGCGAACCAATATTTCATAAAACAAAAGTAAAGAATCAATAGAAAATGCTACTTGCCATTTAAAAACTGTTTATTAAAGTTAACCAAATAAACACGTTGAGAGGCTCTTGTTAAAGCAGTATAAAACCATCGAAGCAAATTTTCATCTACCATATCATCTACTAAAAAACCATGGTCAATAAATACAGCAGACCATTGTCCTCCTTGTGCCTTATGACAAGTTACCGCATATGAAAACTTAACTTGAACCGCATTATAAAAAGCATCATTTAGCGCTTGTTCCTTTGCTTTTTTTCCTTCTCCCAACTCTACATACTCTTCATACACCTTGTAATACAGGTTTCTTACGTCCGAAATCGGCATAGAAGGTCCTTCAACCATAAGAGCATCGAGCCAGACCTTAATATCAATATCCGGAATTCTATTATCCAAAAACCGCACATTTACATCCGCATATTCAAACCCATGTAAAGAATCTTTACCTAACACTTTCAACACCTCAAAAGATTCCCCATTGGCTATAAAATCATCCTTGTTTTCTTCATTTTTCAACCAGTGATAATTGTTTTTCACACTCATTAAGACATCCCCTGCTTCCAAGTTATCCTCCCGAAACAACAATCTATTCCTCACCTCATTATTAAATTGATTTGCCTTCTTATTTGATCGAGTAACTATCAAAACCTCATCCACCCCAAACTCACTGATAGATTCCTCCAAGCTTTCTTGCAACTCCATTCCATTAATAGATTTGACATCCGTATCGTTTGGACTAAACTTAATCTGATAATCTTTCAATTGCAAAGATTTACGGAGAGCCGTAGCATTTGCTAAAATCCCAGACTCCTGTGCTTGTCTAACCACCGTATTGAGTTCTATCTCATCTACCTCCATCCGAAATCGATCCACCATATACTCCCTATCTAATGCTGGGGAATAGATCATATCCACAGGAGGTAATTGTGCGTTATCCCCTGACATAATTATTCTACACCCAGGGGAACGATAAACAAATCGCATTAAATCTTCCAGTACATCACGATCTCCTCCAGATCCGGAAGAAAGCATTGAGGCTTCATCCACAATAAAAATAGTGTCTTTGTATTTATTATTTTGAAGTACAAAATTCATTTCTCCGTCTCCTGCGTCTTTTAGCCAATAAATTTTTTTATGTACGGTAAAAGCAGGTAATCCGCAATAGGAAGAAAGTACTTTAGCCGCCCTACCTGTGGGTGCCATTAATACCACTTTGTTAACTTTTTGTAAAGTTTTTGCAATATGAGCGAGAACAGAAGTCTTACCTGTGCCTGCAAATCCACGTAATATAAATAACTGTAAGGCTGTATTTGAATTAATAAATTGGTTCAATTGGCCAAATGCCCTTGACTGATCAGGGGTTGGACTAAATTGGAATGATTTATGTAAATCAATGTTCAAGTGCTATTGGTATTGTTAATTGCAAAATAAATTGAATTTAACATGGCAACCAAGGTATACGAGCGATAAAAAAAAATTGTAGTTTTGTGCGCGTTCAAATAAAAAGGATCGCTTTTACGTATTTGTATTATGAAAGAAGACATTTCAAAGTTTGCCCCAGGGGCGTTTATTACCTTATTAGGTATTGGTTTATTAAGTTTCGGAATTAAAGCAGACCAAAACGGAGTGTTTTTAGCAGCCGCAGCTTCTATTCTGGTAGGTGGATTAATTACCATCTTAAATGCCAAAGGAATAATAAATAACAAAGCCTCCATGGGAGTTGCAGGTGTATTAATTTTATTAAGTGGTTATCTAGTTTTCCAAAATTATCAGTCTATTGATGAACCTATTCAATTTAGAAAACAGAAACAAGTAGTCTATTCAGCTGTGATTCAATCATTAAAAGATTTACGTCAAATTGAACTCACCTACAAAAAGGAAAATAATGAGTTTTGTAACAACATGGATTCTTTAATGAATTTTCTTGCGAACGATTCTATTACCGTAATTGTAAAAAACGGAGATGTCCCCGATAGTTTGGTGGGTCAAGAAGCGTTAGCAATTGAATTGGGTATTATTACTCGGGACACGGTATTTACACCTGCAATGGAAATGGCATTTAATCCAGATTACATGAAAACTCGTGATAATCGTTACCCGTTAGATGTAAAAACTTTAAGATATGTTCCTTATTCAGAAAATGTAGAGTTTAGTATTGATGCTGGAGAGATCACTCGATCTTCTGGAGCAAAAGTGAAAGTATTTGAAATTACGGACACGGCACCATTTGACAAAAATGACATTATGCGTGTTGGATCTATGACGGCCCCGACTACTTCGGGTAATTGGAAAGAGGAAAAATAGGACTCATTACACCTTCGATAACATATTCAAAAAAAGGAAGCAGCTTTGATATCAAAGCTGCTTCTTTGTATTCGGCTGCTATCCATATCAGCGGCAACAAAATTGATATTGGTTTTTCGGACCCACAAAGTGGTGAACTATTACACATAGATCAATACGAAAAGGGAGAACCTTTAGATACCCAATCACTCATTAATACACTTACTCAAAGCTCCTTATGTTTAGGTTTAAAGAGTGCCATAAAAAACACTTTCTACGTCACTACCTCCCGATTTTCAATCGTCCCTTCTGCATTTTTCACTGTAGAAACTATAAGCGATTGGAAGGTACACAGCTTCGAGTTAGAAGAAAGTGAGGAACTCATTAGTAAATTTATTCCAGAGATTGATAGTCATATTATTTTTCCGGTTTCTTCTATTTTAAAAAATGAATTGAAATCAAAAATTGGCCACACGGAATTTGGACATCATTTTGCGTCCTTAATTTCTACCTATCATATTTATTACAGGGAAACAGTCGGTTCACAATTATTTATTCATTTCCATTCCACTCAATTCTCATTGGCCCTCTTTGAGGATGAAAAAATGGTCCTTTTTAATGTGTATGACATGAAGTCATGGGAGGATATCCTCTATTATACTTACTATTGTTTAGAACAATTCAATTTTTCACCTTCCCAAACAAAAATTAATCTTGGTGGATATTTTGAATACATTTCAGAACTAACCACTGCACTTCAAAGATATTCAAAACACATCTTTCATTTGAAGGCCAAAGGAATCGATTCTATCGATGCAACAAAAGAGGCTAAATTATTAAGTACCATATTTAATTTACAATGCGGATAATAAACGGAAAATATAAATCAAGAAGAATTACGGCTCCCAATAACTTACCCGTTCGTCCAACGACAGATATGGCGAAAGAAGGATTGTTTAACGTTATTAATAACGAGTTTCATTTCGACACCTTGGTGGTTTTAGATTTATTTTCTGGAACTGGAAATATTTCTTATGAATTCTCATCTAGAGGCGCCAAATCAGTCACCAGCATCGACAATAATCACCATTGCATTCGGTTTATAAAGAACACGGCTAGTGAGCTAGGCTTCGAACAGATGAATGTATTGAAATCCGATGTCAAAAAATATGTTGACACTTCCGCCTCGACATTCCGACTAATTTTTGCTGATCCTCCGTACGATATGGAGGGACAAGAGGATTTATTTAAAACCATTATGCAAGGAAACTTATTGGAAGATCGAGGTTGGCTAATCATAGAACACGATGCCCATCACAGTTTTGAAAATCTACCCGGTTTCAAACAACAAAGACGTTACGGATCCGTTAACTTTACGATACTTGAAAAACAATCATAATGAGTAAAATTGCTGTATTTCCTGGTTCCTTTGATCCCATTACCGTAGGTCATGAAGACATCATTTTAAGATCAATCGATTTATTTGATCAGATAGTGGTGGCAATAGGCACGAATTCTAATAAAAAGAATCTTTATTCAGCAGAAGAAAGAAAAGCTCAGATTGAAATGGTTTTTAAAAACCAGCCTAAAATAATCGTGAAAATATACACCGGATTAACGGTGAACTATTGTCAGTCCATTAACGCTAAATTCATCTTGAGAGGAATTAGAACAGCTATGGATTTTGAATATGAAAGAAACATTGGCTTAATGAATCTTGAATTGGCTCCGGAAATTGAAACTATATTCTTAATGAGTAGTCCCAAATATTCAGCCATTTCTTCTAGCGTAGTACGTGAAATAAAAAGGCACAATGTCGATATTAGTCCATTCATCCCAAAAGCATTAAACTAAATGAGAAAACTAATTGGTTTTCTTTTTGTTCTACTGCCCTATTTTTCCATTTCACAAAACGTGGAAATCTCAGGGAACGCTCTCTTTTTTGCAGAAGAGGGAATTGAAGTTTTGAGTTATTCCAATCGGATTTCTCACACCTTAAACACCCTTACTCAAACCTCTATTTCGGAAAACGGAGATTATAAACTCCTATTTGAATTAGACGCACCGCAGGAAGTTTTAATCCGTATTGAAATGCGCGATTTTCCGGTAATAATTTATCCAAATACTCATTTAGAAATTAATTTTTTACCCCTTAGTAATGGAGATAACCAGCAGGTACCATTTCGAACCGGAGTAAAATATTTAAAAAAACCTGTAAATACAGCTACGTTATTTGATTATCAAAACCTACAATTAGATTTCGCAGAGTATCAATCTCATATTGAGTTAGGAATGGATATATCCATATTTTACACCCAGTTCTTCGACTCTATAAAGCTCAAATATGATACTATTATTTTAGCCGATCATCAATTCTCTAATCATCTCAACTATTTTAAAGCGAATAGCCTATTGCAATCCGAAATTAGTAAAACGAAACTATTCAATACCTTCATTAATCACCAGCCCATTCTCTATGACGACCCCGATTTTCTCCGGTTATTTAGTACCCTTACGGGAATGCGAATATTTAATCATTTCAAGAAAAACAAACTACAAGTGGAGCAATCCATAAAAGAATACAAAGTTTACGAAGAATTAATGGAGGTATTAGCAACAGACACCTTGTTTTTGGATCATGAGACCCGAAGCTTAGCCTTGTTATTGTATAGTATTCGACCAAGAAATTTCCCGGAAATTCCAAACGATATTTGGAGCGGAGTTATTAATCAAATGTCCAATTTCTGTATGTATCCGGAACAAAAACTAGCCGCATTTGAAATTCAAAAAAACAGGAACACCCTTCTCAAAGGTTCTGAGGCACCAGAAATTGAATTAACAAATTCCAAAGGAGAGCGAGTTTACCTGAGTTCATTTCGAGGGCGACATACGTATTTAGGATTTATTAATTCTAAAAGTAGAACATGTGTAAACGATCTACAGGTCATCCAGAAAATAAAGCCGAAATATCGAAGGGTGAATTACGTATTTGTGATTTGCGACCGTG
The DNA here is from genome assembly GCA_913062955.1 of uncultured Flavobacteriales bacterium. GTDB lineage: Bacteria > Bacteroidota > Bacteroidia > Flavobacteriales_G > Salibacteraceae > CAJXZP01. The sequence goes on from CAJXZP010000008.1 coordinate 41,499, forward strand.
ATTCGTTAGAAATGGTTAATTTACCCAAGGAATCCAGTAATTTGAAATACTTATTTATTAATAAAAGTTACGCTGCGTTAAAAGAATACAAAATATGGAATTTTCCGGTCTATTATTTTTTAGACAAGCACGGGTATTTTTTACAATCTCCTGCGCAAAGACCTTCCGAAATAATAGGCGATTTCCAGCTAATTTTCGCCAAAAAGCCCACCCGGAAACGTTACGAAATCATTAAGAAATAATTCGATTTACCCCTTTTTTCAATAATCGTTTTACGATAGGGAATGAATTTTTATTCATTTGTTTAATATCCTTTTTGGTCTTCCACTCCACCAATGCAATACCTTCCTCCTCTTGAGGAATAAGCTGCTGACCTGAAATTGTTTTCATGATATACCAGTAGGTTTTTTTCAAAACCAAACCATTGCGATCATACATATGAAAAGTAGCATCCAAAAACTGGTCTACACGCAGATGGTGAATACCACATTCCTCCTCCACCTCACGCATACCTCCATACTCAGGCCTTTCTCCTTTTTTAAGATGTCCCTTAGGTAAGTCCCACTTTCCATTACGATAAATTACCAAAAACTCCATTTTTTCATTAAACACCATACCTCCTGCAGCATGTACGTATTTAAATTGTGAAATAAATGTAGTCCACAGTTCATCCAAATCAAAATGCGTTATATATACTGGTAAACTAGATTTTCCCTTTTCTAAATCCCATACAATTTGTTCCAATTGCTTTCCATTTTTAAATGGAATAATCGTACATTTCTTTTTTATGGAAATCTCCTCATTATCCGTTAAAACAATAGGAGTTTTGTTTACAAAAACTTTATACATTTGCCCTTATGCTGAAAGATCATTCATCGCTCAAAGTAGCAGAATTTTTACTACAAATCAAAGCGGTTGTAATTCAACCGAAAAATCCATTTACTTGGGCTTCTGGATGGAAGTCTCCGATGTATTGTGACAATCGAAAAATTCTTTCTTATCCGTTGATACGCACGTTTATACGTCATGAGTTTGTAAAGAAAATTGAAGCGCAATATGGTAAACCAGACATCATTGCTGGAGTAGCTACCGGTGGCATACCCATTGGTGCATTAGTAGCTCAAGAGATGAACTTACCGTTTATTTATGTTCGACCAGAGCCAAAAGGTCATGGTTTAGGAAACCAAATTGAAGGCGTTTATGAAGAAGGTCGAATTGTAGTCGTTATCGAAGATTTGATATCCACAGGAAGCAGTAGTTTGAAAGCAATTTCGGCACTTCGAAAAGTAGGATTAATCGTCAAAGGGCTCGTTGCTGTTTTTAGCTATGGGTTTGAAGTTGCTCAAAACAATTTTTCAGAGGCTGATTGTGATTATCACGTTCTCTCCGATTACAACACGCTGATTGATCAGGCAATTAAAGGTAATTTGGTAGAGCCAAATCAACTAGAATCTTTAAAAAGTTGGAGAGCAAATCCTTCTACTTGGACACCTAAAGTATAACATATGTTAACTATTGAAAGTACCAAAGTGGATGTCCTCAAAACCTCTCAGGAGGTTTTTGAATTTCTAATCAATTTGAACAACCTGGAGAAATTAATGCCTCAAGACAGAATTGAATTTTGGAAATCTACAGATGACACTTGCAGATTCGGAATTAAAAACCTGTCTTCTATCGGGATGAAAATCAAAGACATATCTTCACCAAATGAAATCATTCTGGAATCAGATGGTAAAAACCCGTTTACTTTTACCTTAACCATTTTCATCCATGATAATTCAGGTAGTGTAAACAGCTACTTTGTATTTGAAGGGGATGTCAATATGTTTATGAAAGCAATGGTTCAAAAACCGTTAAAGCAATTCTTCGATACTTTGTCAGAAAACTTACCACAGGCAATGGCTTAAATCACCATCCTTGCCTCGTGAAATCCGTAAGAGTTTACTCTCCCATATTCATCTTCTAATACAATCTGCCCTAATTGGTCCACCCCTATTGGGGTCATTAGGGTTGTTTGCCCCCCTATTACATATTCACATTTTTGATTCTTTCGAAATAGTGCTTCACTGTATTTCAAGGATAAGGTGTCTAAATCTCTTCGCAAAGAAAGATACCGACTTTCAAGTTGCGAACTTAAATCGGAAAGCAACCTATCCAAATCCAAACCTTTACCCGTTTCCAAGGCAATAGAAGTGGCATTTGGAACATTTTCAAAAATTCTTTGATTCACATTTAATCCAATTCCAAAAATGGAACTTCCAACTGAATTACCTTTCATAGTCGACTCAATTAATACCCCCGCAATTTTCAAATCATTCACGTAAATATCATTCGGCCATTTTATTTTGACTTCATCAATTAAAATCTCATCCAAAACACTCTTTAAGGCTAAAGAGACCAATTGAACCAAAACAAATTGCCTATGGGCGGGAATAAAACCCGGATAAAAAACATAACTCACCAAAAGATTGGCATTAGGCTCACTAGCCCACACCCTCCCTCTTTGCCCCTTACCTTGATGTTGGCTTCCTGCTCTAAAAACAGTACCCTCCATTACTTTCAAGTTTTTTACAGCCATCGCTGCCCAGTCATTTGTAGATCCAATCTCAGCTTCAAAGTACTGAATTTTACCGGTGAAAAGTGTTTCCAATTTTAAATATTTGATACCGTAAATTACAGAAGGCAAAGTAAATCTAATTTAACATTTTTTAAATCGTTATCCCCATTAATTTCTTAGTATTAATCCTACTGAAAACCAATTATTTCGGGCAATAACCTTGGAATATACAAATTCTTATTATCCTAATTTAAACCTATGCAATCTTCTTAATTGCTTATCTTTGCAAACTATTTTTAAAAATATTGATGTCCAAAAAAAACAGTACTATTTCAGACAATACATTAGTTGATGCCATTGTTAAGGGAATGCAAGAAAAAAAAGGTTTAACGATCACTATAGTGGACCTTACGGAAGTTATAAATTCATACGCTAATTACTTTATTATTTGTTCGGGTACTTCCAATACCAATGTACAAGCAATTGCAAATAGTGTTGAAGAAATCACTTGGGATTTACTGAAAGAGAAGCCAAAACATATTGAAGGTTATCGAGAAGCAAACTGGATTCTTTTAGACTTTTTTGATACGATGGTTCACGTTTTTCAAGAAGAAGAAAGAGAACATTTCGACTTAGAAAATCTATGGGCAGATGGAAAAATCACTCACATTACTGAAATCCAATAATTACTAAATGAGTAAAAATCAACCTAAGCAAAAAAACTCCAACCCCTTTCAAAGTGGTGGAGCAAAAAAAACACCTACTGGTGGATTTAATTTTTACTGGCTATATGCCATTTTTGCCATTGGATTAATTGGAATCAATTTTTTTAATTGGAATCCTCAACCTGAAAACATCAAATATGGGGAATTCAAAGAAATGGTTCAGAAAGGAGAAGTTGAACGATTAGAGATCATCAATTCCGAATTGGGTAAGGTTTACCTTACCGAAGAGGCATTAAAAAAAGAAGAACATAGTAAAGAAACTTCTTCCCCTACCGATGAAAATTCATTTTTACCCAAAGGACCTCAGTATGTTTTTAATGTTCCCCAAGCCGATTTTTTTGGAGAAAACCTAAATCAATGGCAAGAACAATACGGTTTAGAATACGATTACATTAAACAAGAGAATTGGTTTGGTGATATATTAGGTTTTATCCTTCCTATTGCTCTACTGATTGGTTTCTGGTTTTTAATTATGCGTAGAATGGGTGGTGGAGCTGGTGGAGGAAGCCAAATCTTCAATATTGGAAAATCCAAAGCAACATTATTCGATAAAAATGATGCCGTTAAAGTGTCCTTTAAAGATGTTGCTGGTTTATCCGAAGCTAAAGAAGAAGTAAATGAAATTGTAGACTTCTTAAAACACCCACAAAAATATACTGCCCTAGGAGCGAAAATTCCTCAAGGCGCATTATTGATAGGCCCCCCTGGGACGGGTAAAACATTATTAGCTAAAGCTGTAGCAGGCGAGGCTCATGTGCCATTTTTCTCTCTTTCAGGTTCCGACTTTGTAGAGATGTTTGTTGGAGTAGGAGCATCTCGAGTTAGAGATTTATTTAAACAAGCTAAAGAAAAAGCACCTTCCATCATTTTCATTGATGAAATAGATGCTATTGGTCGCGCACGTGGTAAAAGCGCGATGCAAGGCTCAAACGATGAACGTGAAAACACGTTAAACCAACTTCTAACAGAAATGGATGGGTTTGGATCTAATTCTGGCGTAATTATTCTTGCGGCCACCAACCGTGCGGATGTTTTAGATTCCGCGTTACTACGTCCCGGACGATTTGATCGTCAAATTCACGTAGATTTACCAGAAATAAACGAACGAAAAGAGATTTTTCAAGTTCATTTAAAACCATTAAAATTAGTGGAGAACATTGACATTGATTTTTTATCGAGTCAAACCCCAGGATTTTCGGGTGCGGATATCGCCAATCTTTGTAACGAAGCTGCTTTAATAGCCGCTCGTAAAAAGAAAGCCTCTGTTGATAAACAAGACTTTTTAGATGCTGTGGATCGTATCATCGGTGGATTGGAAAAGAAAAGCAAAATCATTGCCCCCCACGAGAAAAAAACGATTGCTTTTCATGAAGCGGGTCACGCTACTACTAGCTGGTTATTGGAACATGCATTTCCATTAGTTAAAGTTACCATTGTACCCAGAGGACGATCTTTAGGTGCTGCATGGTATTTGCCAGAAGAACGTCAAATCACTACCACCGAGCAATTATTAGATGAAATGTGCGCCACTCTGGGAGGACGAGCAGCGGAACAAGTTATTTTCGGTAAAATTTCGACAGGCGCTTTAAGTGATCTAGAAAAGGTCACCAAACAAGCGTATGCCATGGTGACCTACTACGGATTGGATGAATCGATTGGAAATGTAAGTTATTATGATTCTTCTGGTCAACAAGAATACTCTTTTAATAAGCCGTATAGTGATAAAACAGCAGAACGAATTGATAAAGCCGTAAGTGATTTAATTGAGCGCATGTATATAAAAACGGTCGCACTTTTAGAAGCTAATAAGGATAAACTTACCGCCCTAGCAGAAACTCTTTTAGAAAAAGAGGTGATCTTTAAAGACGATTTAGAAGTCATCTTTGGAAAAAGAACTTTCGAAGGTGATTTGATCAAGGCTAAAATGATTTTAGAAAGTAAAGAAAAGAGTCCTGCTGCCAAAACTAGGGAAACAAAAACAGCGACCATTAAAGAACCAGAAAAGCCAAAAGCTACGGAGACCAAACAGGATAAACAAACGAACGAAGAAAAGTAATATCTAAGTCCTTTATGTTAAGGAACAATTCACCTATTAATTGTAACTTTACTAGGAACAAAAAACACATATTATGACTGATTTAGATAAAAATGATTGGGTTAGTATTTTTAAATCAATGGACAAGGTTGATGTCGATTTAAAAAGGTCAAAACTAGAAGCCGCTGGTATTGAATCGAATACATTCAACCATCAGGATTCTATGCTTACTTCATTAAACAGTACGGATTACTTCGTTTCATTGTATGTACATATAAATGATGAAGTTAAGGCTATTGATATCATCCAAAATAATTAGTACTCGTCCGTCTTGTTAACTAGAGCAATTTCAGGTTTGGTATTCATCACATTGGTGATTGGATCGTTATATATTGGGTATTATTCCTCTTTGGTTCTATTTAGCATCATTGCGTTTATAGGCACCCTAGAATATAGTAATTTATCCAAAAAGCAATCCCTACCGTACAAATTAACGGGAGCTCTTTTTAGTAGTTCTTTCGTTTTAGGTATTGGATATTTCATTACGGAACCTCACTCCTTTTGGGTGTTTTCTATCTGGATGGTATTTGCCGTTGTATTTGTTATTCAACTATTAAGGTCTGGTTCTAAAACTACGCTAACAGATATTTCCGTAACGGTAGCAGGGGCATTCTATTTGGCAGTTCCTATGATTTCCTTGTTAATTTTAGGAATTATTCCCTCTTTTAGTCCGGTCGCTTTTAATTGGCTGATTCCATTTTCAATTTTCTTGCTAACTTGGACTAACGATACCGGAGCCTATCTTTCGGGGAGAACATTTGGCAAGCACAAATTATTTGAACGAATATCACCAAATAAAACTTGGGAAGGGTCCATAGGCGGGGGGATTCTGACCCTAATAATTTCTTTAGTATTACATCATTTCGTTGGCACATTTAATGCACCAACGTGGATGGTAATAGCTGTGTTAGTGAGTGTTTTTTCGAATGTAGGAGATCTTATGGAATCCGCATTTAAAAGAAATGCAGAGGTAAAGGATTCGGGTAGTATCATGCCAGGACATGGAGGAATCCTTGATCGTTTTGATGCGATCTTATTAACCGCCCCAGTTGTTCTCGCCTACTTACTTTCAGTTATCGATTTATAGTAACAATTAATTACATTTGCCGAAATTCAAATTATGCGTTTACACAAAGAAGGAACTATGAGTATCATACTTACAATTATTGTAGGTTCCATACTGGTATATATCGGTTCTCTTTTTTCAGATTACTTTTTTGTACAGTTAATCCTTGATTTAGGAGCTATCTATATTGTTTGGATGGTCCTCTATTTTTTCAGAAATCCAGACCGTAAGTTTAACGCCATTGAAGGCAATATCTACTCTCCTGTTGATGGAAAAGTGGTTGCAATCGAACGCGTATTTGTAGATGAGTACTTAAACGAAGAAAGGATTCAAATATCCGTTTTCATGTCTCCATTTAACGTTCATATTAACTGGACTCCAATTTCAGGTATCGTAAAATACTTTAAATACCATCCAGGAAAATTCTTGGTAGCATGGCATCCTAAGTCATCTACGCTCAACGAAAGAACCACCTATGTCGTGGAGAATAAGAATGGGAAAACCATTCTATTCCGACAAATTGCAGGTGCTGTAGCCAGACGTATAGTCCATTACAAAGAAGAAAAAGACCAAGTAGGTCCATGTGAAGAGTTCGGGTTCATCAAATTTGGTTCGCGTGTGGATCTATTCATTCCCTTAGATTCCAAAGTAACGTGCAAGATTGATGATAAGGTTCAGGGAAGAAGAAGTGTTTTAGCTGAGTTTTAGATTTATAAAAAGTTCAGTAATTCTTTCAATGACTTTACTTCATAGCAAGGAATAACCAACTTATCTTCCTCTTCAGGATTAAAAAACACCCCATCCATACCAATTTTCTGGGCCCCTTCAATATCTACCAATTGATTATCCCCAATCATTAAACTCTCCTCTGGCGTAGCATTGGCTAACTTTAAAGAATATTCAAATATAGCCGGATGTGGTTTTTTTGCTCCCGCTTTTTCGGAAGTAATAACGGCATTAAAAAATGGATGCAAACCACTTTGGGTCATTTTTATATCCTGAATCTCTTCAAAACCATTGGTAATAATATGCATTTCATACCGGCTATTCAACTCAGAAAGCACATCAATAGCGCCAGGGAAAAGCGTTGTTTTAACCGGACTATTGTCTACGTAATAATCTGCGATTTCAAGGCTTAACGCAACATCTTTTACCCCTACATGATACAAAGACTGTCTGAAGCGTTCGGTTCGAAGGGTCTTCTTACTCATCTTACCATTGCGGTAATCTGCCCACATTCTATGATTATATTTCTCGTACACCTCAATAAATAGCCTTTCCGACTCAACTCCTCTATCCTCAAGATTAAAATGCGTATAGATTTCAACTAAAGTATGTCTAGAATTGGTTTTAAAGTCCCACAAGGTGTGATCCAAATCAAAGAAAATGTGATTGTATTTTTTCATAATGCGCTCGGTATTTACCCCAAATGAAATATTCTCTTCACCAATTCCACAATGGGTGCAATAATTGGTTTAGATAGGAAGGTTAATCCTATGGCGACCGGGATAAGAATAACAGCGAAAACTGCAACTACTTTATTTTTCCCCGGAAAAAATTTTGCAATAATTAAGGCTGAAATAGGAATAGAAATAATAGGAGCCAAAGCGGCAATCCCAATAATACCTGTATGTATTTTTACTTTTACAATAGCTCTAGACCTATTAGAGAAAATGCTTTTTTTCACTTTATCATTCCCCACCAATTTATCCCACCAACTAAAGATAGCAACTCCAAAATAATAAAACAGAGTGGCTCCCAACAGACTACCGATATAAGTAATGATAATGGTCTCTAAAATCCCAGTCCCCGCAGCTAGCATAATGCTCGGAGCTATTAAAAGTTTGGTACCCGCTAAAAATAAAAAAAGCGCTATTCCCGCTATGTGAGTCATATTATTCTTTTTGTCCGTATGCTAAATCACCCGCATCACCTAATCCCGGAATAATATACGATTGCGCTGTCATTTCTGAATCAATTGCTCCCATCCAAAATGTAGCCTTTGAGCGAACATTCTTGGCCAAATATTGCAACCCTTCAGAGCTCGCAATTATAGCCACTATATGAACATGTTCCGGTTGTCCGTATTCCTCAATTAAGGCTTTATATGCCAAAACCATGGATTGTCCAGAGGCTAACATGGGATCACACAGAATTAATGTTTTCCCTTTTAGAGTTGGTCCTGACATGTATTCTACTTGTACTTCAAAATCATCAGCTGTCGTGTGCTTTCTATACGCAGATACAAAGGCATTCTCGGCTTGATCAAAGTAGTTTAATATTCCTTGATGCAAAGGTAACCCGGCTCTTAGTACCGTTGCAATTACAGGATTTCCTTTGGGTACCTCTATATCACAATCGCCTAAGGGAGTGGTCACTGTTTCCGTTTCAAAAGAGAGTTTTTTGCTTATTTCATACGCAAAAATCTCTCCTATTCTTTCAATATTCCGCCTAAATCGCATCGAATCCTTTTGAATCTTAGCACTTCTTATTTCCTTAATAAACTGATTAAAAATGGAGTTCTGTTCTCCTAAGTTGATAAGGTTTTTCATGACGAAATATTTATATTTTATTTTGCGATATTTACAGCTCTGGTTTCTCTAATTACGGTGACTCTAACTTGACCTGGATACGTCATTTCTGCTTGAATTTTTTGAGAAATACCGAATGAAATTTCTCCGGCCATTTTATCATCTACTTTTTCAGATTCCACTAATACACGGAGCTCTCTACCCGCTTGAATAGCATACGCCTTAGTAACACCTTCATGATTTAGGGCTAGCTCTTCTAAATCCTTTAAACGTTGAATATAGCTTTCAACGACTTCACGTCTGGCTCCTGGACGCGCACCTGAAATAGCATCACATACTTGTACAATTGGAGACAATAAACTGGTCATTTCAATTTCATCATGGTGAGCACCAATCGCATTAATAACCTCTGGGTGTTCATTGTATTTCTCGGCTAATTTCATCCCTAAGATTGCATGCGGTACTTCTGGCTCATCTTCCGGCACTTTCCCTATATCGTGTAACAATCCAGCTCGTTTGGCTAACTTGGCATTCAACCCTAATTCTGCGGCCATAGTGGCACAAAGGTTGGCTACTTCACGGGAGTGTTGTAATAAGTTTTGTCCATAAGAAGAACGATACTTCATTCTACCTACCATCTTGATTAACTGTGGATGTAAATTATGAATCCCTAAATCAATAGCCGTTCTTCTACCTACTTCTACTATTTCTTCCTCAATATGTTTGGTTGTTTTTTTAACCACATCTTCAATACGAGCGGGGTGAATTCGACCATCCGTAACCAATTGGTGTAATGATAAGCGTGCAATTTCCCTACGTACCGGATCAAAACAAGAAAGAATAATAGCTTCTGGAGTATCATCTACTACAATTTCAACTCCAGTAGCGGCTTCAATAGCACGAATATTTCTACCTTCTCGACCAATAATTCTACCTTTTACATCATCACTATCAATGTTGAAAACAGAAACAGAATTCTCAATAGCATGTTCTGTTGCCGTACGCTGAATAGATTGAATTACGATTCTTTGTGCTTCTTTATTCGCATTAATTTTAGCATCTTCAATAATGTCTTGCATTAATCGAGCGGCATTATTTTTGGTATCCCCTTCTAAAACCTCTAAAAGCTCTTTTTTAGCATCATCGGCTGATAAACCGGCTATGGACTCTAACCGGGATACCGCTGTGCCCAACGATTTCTCTAACTCCACTTGCTTAGACTGGTTATGCTTGATTTGCTTTTCCAGCTTACCCGATAATTCTTGACTCGCTTTTTCTGCTTTATTGATTTCACCAAGTTTCGAATTCAATTTCGTTTCCTTGTGCTTAACACGTTGTTCGGCTTGGTTAATTTTTTGGTTTCTGTTGTTAACGTCTTTTTCATGATCCGACTTTAACTGTAAGAATTTTTCTTTGGCTTCAATAACCTTTCTTTCTTTAATCACCTTTGCTTCCGCTTTCGCCTCGTCAATGATCGATTTGTTCCCTTTTTCTATGGTCTTTTTGACTAAGAAAAAAATGACACCACCCCCTAGGATTAAACCTATGGCGATTCCTGATACAATACTAATAATATCCATTAAATAATTTTTATAGGGACTTCTTCCCTTTTACTAAATAAAAAAACCTACATCGACTTAGATGCTCGTAAAACCTTGAAAAGTACAAGAGCAGAGACGTCATCTATACATCGCAACCTTCCTCCGTCTTATGCAACGCATAAAATCTCCTAATAACAAGGATAACCTAGGCCCGGTTTTGATAAGATTAAACATTCTCCTAACGATAAAAATGTTGATTCTACCAAACTTTCTAAATCAATGTAGGTAATTGATTCCGTTAACGTAAAAAACGCTAACAATTATGTAAAGAACGTTCTAATTATTTCGCATTGCTAAGATACTGATCCAAATCACCTTCAATTTTCTGAAGTTTATCTGAAACGGCACCTGAGATATTATCAATCTTATGGTCCACCTCTAAGGCTTTATTAGAAAAAAACAAAGCTGTCATAGCCAGCAAATCTTGTTTATCACTTACCTCGTAAGTATTTCCTAATTGTTTAATATTATCGTTAACCCGTTTGACGGCCAATCTAATCAATTCTTCTTCCTCTCGATCAATAGTTAAGGGATACACTCTATTGGCAATATTTACATTAATAGATAACTTACCCATCTCCTACTGATTTAATAGCGCAATGCATTTATCAACTTCCCGCACTAATTCATTTATTTTCAACTTCATTTGTTTCTTCTCTACATCGCTAGAAGCAGATTTTTGAGTAATCCCATCTAGCAGTAGTTTCTGATTCACAGAAGTTAAATCTTCTTCACCCTTTGATACCTGATCTCTAAGTGACGCATTTTCAGCTTTTAGCATTTCAATTTCAACCAGAGCATTTTGGTGCAAATCTTGTAACCTTTTGATTCCAAGATGAATCTTTTCTAATTGTTGTTCCAAAAAAAATCTAATTTATATTTCTTGCCTTGAGCTGTTACAAATTTATACGCCCCGCTTGGATTAAACAAGTTTTAACCTTGCGTTGTGCAAAGCATTTTCAACAAAAATTAATCTCAGAATAAAGAATCAATATTTTTGTCCACATGAAATTATCCATACCAATTTTCATATTTGTAATTCTTTCTATTACAATACAAAAGGCATCCGCTCAATCAGATTCCCTTCCATCCTTTGGAGCACCACTTCCTATCCCTATGTTCCTTGCCGGAAACTTTGCCGAACTACGTGGGGGACATTTTCATGGCGGAATTGATATTAAAACAAATCAAACCGAGGGAATCCCCGTGTTAGCGGCTGAAGACGGCTATATTTCTAGGGTAAAGATTTCATTAGGTGGGTATGGGAATGCCCTTTATATCACGCATCCAAATGGGTACACCACGGCATATGGCCACCTACAAAGATTCAATAGAGAGATCCATAAATTTGTTTTGGAACAACAGTATTCCCAAAAGAAATTTACCATTGAGCGTTTTTTCACCGCTTCACAAATACCTGTAAAAAAAGGAGATACTATTGCCCTTTCCGGGAATTCGGGAGGGTCGGGAGGACCACATCTTCATTTTGAAATTAGGAAAACCATTGGTTCCGTTCCTCAAAACCCGCTATTATTTGGATTTGATATACAAGATACTATTACTCCCACACTAAAAAACATTGGGATTTATCCCATGAACGACACTAGTTTCATTAATGGCCAAAATGAACCCTTAATACTCCCCTTAGTAAAAAGAGGAAATTCCTACACCATTTCGAGCAAAAAGCAATTCAAGGCGAGAGGCGTGTTAGGTTTTGGGATAGAAGCTATTGACAAGCTCAACGGATCGCATAATGTTTGCGGAGTATATAACATTTCTCTATCGGCCGATTCTCATCTTATTTACTCCCACCAAATGGACGAAGTGCGATTTGAAAACTCTCGATTTATTCAAACTCATGTAGATTTTCATGAAGCAAAGAAGAATAGGCGAAAAATTCAAAAGAGTTTTTTAACCACCTATAACAATCTACGGATTTACAAAAACGTAAAAAACAGAGGTTTGGTTTACTTTTCTAAATACGGTCATGCGTTAGATTATTCCATAATAGATGCCTATGGCAATAAATCAACGGTTGGATTTCAAATTGGATTTGACAGTCTATCCTACCCAATAAAGCAGGAGACAGACACATTTTCGTTATTTACCTACAAACAAAATGGATACTACGAATCAGATGAGCTCAAGGTAAACATACCGAAATACAGTTTGTACGAAAACTTGAAATTCAAAACCTCCAGTACGGACACCCTTAAAAACGGGGTATCGAGAGTTCATTATATCCAGGATTTATATACCCCTTTGCAAAAGAAAATGACGGTAACCATAAAAACGAAGGAGGCCACCCAGGCGGAAGGCAATAAATTTTTCGCTGTTTCTTTGACCAAGGAATTAAGAACCCTTGCTCCAGAGGGTGGATTATTTAATAACGGATGGATCAGTTTCAGAACAAGAAGCATGGGTCCTTACACCATTTTGGAAGACACGGTTCCGCCCGTAATAAAACCCGTCAACTTTTCAAAAAGCATGACAAACATTCATGAATTGAGTCAATTAAAATGGAAGGCACAGGATACTATGAGCGGAGTAAAAACATATGAAGCGTTTATTGATGGCGAATGGCACCTACTGGAATACGATTACAAAACAAATTTGGTTTGGATAAATTTAGATCACCATTTACCCGAACCAGGAGAACATTTACTAGAGGTGAAAATTGGTGATTCTGTTAACAATTTTAAAACCTTTTCTTTCAATTTTATTTGGTAATTTCACCGCATTCAATTTGGGCACATTATTCGAGTGTGACATTAGAACAACCGTATGAAGAAATCGTTACTATTCTTACTTTTTATAGCAATAATCAATTCCGTTTCATTTGCCCAAGATGAAGTTCCTGATCGAGATATCATTCAATTTTCAGGGGTTATTCTAGATGGGGATAGTTTACAACCGGTACCTTTCACCTCTATTATTGTATTACAAAGACATTCGGGTACGACAGCTGATGCCAACGGTATTTTTTCGTTTGCCGCCCAAACGGGGGATTCGATTAAGTTTACCAGTGTTGGATTTAAAGAGGCCTATTTTGTGATACCGGATACGTTAAATACCAAAAAGTACTCCTTAATTCAGTTAATGTCTACGGACACCATGCTATTACGTACGCACATGGTATATCCTTGGCCAAGTAGAGAACAGTTTAAAGAAGAATTTTTAAATACTCGGATTCCTACGGATGATTTGGATAGAGCAAATGCAAATCTAGCCCAAGCAGAAATGAGAGAGCGCATGCAAAACATGCCTGGATCGGGTAGTGAAAATTTCAAATATGAAAACTACCAACGTGCCCAGCAATCCTATTACAATGGGCAATACCCTTCTTGGAGTATATTGAACCCCATTGCCTGGGCTCAGTTTATTAAAGCTTGGGACAACGGAGATTTCAAGAAAAAGGATTAAATATTATTGCTCAGCAATAAATTAAAAGGTAATTAGTTTATCGAGTAATTAAATCTACCAGTCACTTGAATTTTAAAGTTTCCATCGTTTTTATTGGTTTGATATTTGGCCTAGTCTCCTTCGCATTCGCACAGGAACCACACGCAAAAATATCTGGACAAGTCGTTTCCGATCAAAATGTACCGCTCCCCGGAGCCTATATTTTCGTGGACGATTTTCAACACGGAACGGTCACCGATTCCACCGGGCGCTATTCCCAAACCGTTACGGCCAACAAAGAGTTTAAACTCATTATCGTTTTTATTGGATACGATACGAGTTATGCCAAATACACCTTAAAGCCGGGTAAAGAACTGGTAGTGAATTTTGAATTGAACTTTAATTCTCAAAAAATGAAAGCCCTTGTTATTAAGGGGGGCCGTAAACGAGAAACTGGCCTTACGCCACTTTCGGTAAAGGATGTCACCCAAGTTGCTGGACCAGGATCTGGAATTGAACGCACATTAATATTCCAAGGGTCTGGAGTTTCCAGTAGAAATGAAATGAGTTCGCAATACAGTGTACGTGGTGGGAATTTTGATGAGAATTTAATCTATGTAAATGGCATCCAAATATACCGACCATTTTTGGTCCGGTCGGGGCGACAAGAAGGTTTGAGTTTTGTTAATCCTCATATGGTAGAAAACGTAAACTTTTCTTCGGGTGGATTTGAATCTAAATATGGGGATAAAATGTCGAGCGTTTTGGATGTCACCTATAAGGAACCTGAAAAATTTTCGGGTTTTGTGGAAGCCAGTTTTTTAGGTGCACAAATAGCTATTGAACAAGCATCGGACGACAAACGTTTTACCCAAATTCATGGATTTCGATACCGAACCAACCAATACTTACTAAAAGGGTTGGATACACAGGGAGAATATCAACCAGAGTTTATTGACTACCAAGGGTATTTTACGTACGACATTTCAGACCGGATAGAACTAGGCGCATTAGCATCTTTCTCTCGAAACAAATACCGATTTGTGCCTGATACCCGAGTTACAGAATTTGGAACTTTCCAAGAAGCCTTACAGCTTACTGTTTTTTATGATGGTCAAGAAATTGACCAATATCAAACCTCTTTGGGAGCATTAACTTTAACTGCTTTACCTAATGATAGTCTGGTATTAAAATTTGGCGCATCCTTAAACAACAGTAATGAGTCGGAAACCTTTGATATAGAAGGAGCCTATAGGTTGGATGAATTGGATAAAGATTTAGGATCCGATAATTTCGGTCAAGTCGCATTCAATAGAGGCGTTGGAGGGTTTATCAATCATGCTAGAAATTTTTATGTCGCTACCCTTGCCTCCCTTACCCACGATGGAAAGCATTACGGAAAAAATGCGGATATTTCCTGGGGTATTCGGGGAAATTACGAATGGATTGATGATAAATACGAAGAGTGGGAACTTATTGATTCTACGGGATACTCCACCCCCCAGACCCCATCAGATCAAATCGTATTGAACCAATCTTATGCCAGTACTAATAAACTAAGCTGGTACCGTTTTAACGGTTATGGGCAATGGAACAGAACCTTTGATTTAGACTCCAATTTACTGAATGTAAACCTTGGTGCCCGATTCAATTACTTTAGTTATACGAACCAATGGGTAGGCGGACCCCGATTTTTAGTATCCTACACACCCAATTGGACAAAGCACTACACGTTTAAAGCCGCTTGGGGTTATTACCATCAACCTCCATCATTTAGGGAAATGCGAAATGTAGCGGGAATAATCAATCCTGAAATTAAAGCACAAACAGCCATTCATTATGTTTTAGGCCTAGAGCATGACTTTTTGATGTGGGAGCGCCCATTCAAAGTTTCTGCAGAAATATATTATAAAGACCTTAAAAACTTAGTTCCGTACGAAGTGGATAATGTAAGAATTAGATATTACGGTACCAATAACTCTAACGGCTATGCCACTGGGATTGATTTCAAAATAAATGGTGAGTTTGTAAAAGGAGTACAATCTTGGGCAAGTCTTAGTTTTATGACCACCCAGGAAGACTTAACAGATGATTTCTATTACAAACATTACGATGCTAATGGAGACCAGGTACAACCTGGAGATCCATTTAACCCCGTTGCAACTACAGAGAGGATTGAACCAGGAAATATTCCAAGGCCTACCGATCAGCGGGTAAACTTCGCCATTTTCTTTCAAGATTACCTACCCAATAACCCTACATTCAAAACCAACATCACTATTTATCTAGCTTCGGGATTACCATTTGGCCCACCAAGTTACGAACGCTACGATGATGTATTTAGAATGCCACCCTACCGTAGAGTAGATATTGGGTTTTCGAAAGAGCTACTTCAAAACAAGTTTGAGAAACGTAATAAATTAGGAAAGAGTAACGGTTTTAAAACTTTAAAAAGTATGTGGCTAGCCTTAGAAGTATTTAACGTTTTGGGGGTTCAAAATACCATTTCTTATAACTGGGTACATGATATTTCTAATCGATACTATGCCGTACCTAATCACCTTACTCCACGTCAAGTCAATTTGAAATTACAATTGAAATTCTAAAATATCATTCGCATTGCGAGACCATTCAATTGAGGATGTATTTTTAGATCTACCCCAGAATTATCTTTTTTAAAGTGCATTACGGGAACAAAATATCCGATTAATGCCCCCACAGAATATCCCACCAGAACATCGGTAATAAAGTGTTCTCCTGCATCCACCTTGGCCCATCCGGTAACTGCGGGAAGAACTATAGCTCCTGTCCACACGAGTGGCTTCCACTTACTATGGGGATGTGTATCTGAAAAAACTTTTGCCGCAAAGAAACCAATCCCAGCGGTGGCGGCCGTGCTTTGCGAAAAGAAGGAAAATCGAGCGTCTAACTCCTGCTTTCTATCCATTGAAACCATTGCATTATAAACGTATGGACGGGTTCTTAAAACAGTCGTTTTTGTTACAGAGGCGACTCCATAGGTGACCATTAAAACTTCCATCCCCATAACCCCCATGATGACCCATTGCCTACGAATGGATTTATTTGCCAATAACGTAAGGGAAGCTAGCCCTGTACCCAAAAGAACACCTTCGCTAAGTGTATTGGAAGATTCTGAATAATTGAAAATCGTTTTTCTATCCAAGGAATTTACATCCTGGGGATTCAATTGATTCACCTCATCCCTAGTAAAAGGAGAAACGTTGGTCGAAACCATTTGGCCAACGGTTAGCGTCAAAGCCCCAAAACCGACCAAGGAATAATCCACATTACTCGTTAACTCGTAAGGGAATTGTGCAATTACCGAAAATTGGAGCATAAAAAAAAGCAATACACTTCCGGCTTTCACCTTCCATGTATTGCTTTTACATTTCATTTTAGAAAACAATCTAAGCTACGCGTAACTTACTCATTCCCGATTTTTCAAAATGCTCGGTAGCATATGCTAAATCAATAACCAGTTCACTCATTTTGTTTTCCGCTGCTTCGCTAGGTGTTTCATACATAGCATCTAACATAATGGCTTCACAAATGGCTCTTAATCCACGTGCTCCTAACTTAAATTCGTTAGCTCTTTCTACAATAAAGTGAAGTACCTCTTCGGTAACAGTCAACTTAATCCCTTCCATTTCAAATAGCTTGGTATATTGTTTTATCAAGCTATTTTTTGGTTCGGTTAAAATATTTGTCAGCGCTTCTTTATCTAACGGATTCAAATGCGTTAAAACAGGGAAACGACCAATCAATTCTGGAATTAATCCAAAAGATCTTAAATCAGATGGCGCAATGTATTGCAACAGATTTTCTTCATCCACCTTCTCCAATTTATTCGTGGTATACCCCATCGGTTGCTTATTAATTCTACGGCTAATTTGGGTTTCGATACCATCGAAAGCTCCCCCACAGATAAACAAGATATTTTTGGTATTTACCTCCACCAGTTTTTGTTCCGGATGTTTTCTACCGCCATAAGGAGGTACACCAATTACGGTTCCTTCCAATAGTTTCAATAACCCTTGTTGCACACCTTCACCTGATACATCTCTGGTGATAGAAGCATTATCGCCTTTACGGGCAATTTTATCGATCTCATCAATAAAGATGATTCCTCTTTCTGCTAATTCCGGATTGTAATCTGCGGCTTGAAGTAAACGCGCCAAAATAGATTCTACATCCTCTCCAACATACCCTGCTTCGGTAAGCACGGTAGCATCTGCAATAGCAAAAGGAACATTCAACACCTTGGCAATAGTTTTAGCCAATAATGTTTTTCCCGTACCGGTACGACCGACCATGATCACGTTAGATTTTTCAATCTCCACATCATCATCAGTAACCACTTGGGTTAAACGTTTAAAGTGATTGTAAACGGCAACGGCCAGTACTTTTTTGGCGTCATCTTGCCCAATAACGTACTCATTTAATTTGTCATTCAACTCTTTCGGTTTGTATAAAGACAGAGCCGATTGCAAAGTATCCCGAAGTTTATGTTGTGAGTCATCCTCCACAATTTTCATTGCTTGCTCCACACAACTATCACAAATGTGACCGGTAGTTCCGCCAATTAGCATTCCTACTTCATTCTTTTGTTTCCCACAAAACGAACACTTAACTGGTTTTTCGCTTTTCATGCTGGTAAAATTATAGATTTTGTCCGGAGACAAAAAAAGAGACTGAAATTTGGGGAATCCCTCCTTTCAGTCTCCAATTAAATTTAGTTATTGTTGTTTAGGCTTTTAACAAAACCTCATCAATCATTCCGTAATCTTTGGCTTCAGTAGAAGTCATCCAATAATCACGATCTGAATCGGCCCATACCTTATCATATTCTTGACCTGAATGATCCGAAATGATGCTGTATAATTCCTTTTTCAATTTCGCAATTTCACGAGCTGTGATTTCAATATCAGATGCCTGACCTTGTGCGCCACCCATGGGTTGGTGAATCATTACTCTGGAATGTTTCAATGCCGAACGCTTTCCTTTGGCACCTGCCGCTAATAAAACAGCTGCCATAGAAGCCGCCATACCTGTACAGATAGTAGATACTTCGGGTTGGATGTATTGCATGGTATCGTAAATACCTAAACCGGCATACACTGATCCACCCGGACTATTGATATAAATATAAATATCCCGATTTGCATCGGCACTCTGCAAGAACAAAAGTTGTGCTTGAATAATGTTAGCTACGTAATCGTCTACGCCTGTACCTAGAAAAATAATTCGGTCCATCATTAAACGTGAAAACACATCTAATGCTTGCACATTCATTGTACGTTCTTCTAGGATATATGGAGTCATTGAAGACTCAATATAATGTTCCATTGCAATGGAACTAATGCCTTTATCTTTTGTTGCGAATTTTTTAAACTCTCTATAATCTGTCATTGTTTATCCGAATAAGTTTGTTAGACTGCCCATAATACCTTTTTTAGGAGCTTCACCAGTTGCTAATTTAACGAAATCATCATAAGAAACCGATTTATCTTTCAGCTTTAACGTCTTTTTATAAAAAGTCATCATTTTAGCAAAATAAAGATCTTCGTATACCTTACGGTACTCTTCTTCATTTTTCATAACGTTCATCGCAGAATCTGTCAATAATTTATCGTCAGGATCAGGCATTCCGTATTGCGCAAATTGCGTCTTCAAACTTTCTTTGGTGTAGTTCATCAACTCATCTTGATCAATCGCTAAACTATATTTTTTAGTGATCTCACTTTCAATTAAGTTCCACTTCAAACCTTCAGCGTACCCTTCGTATGCGGTCTCCACATCTGCTTCATTTGCAAATTGTTGTTGGGTAGCCATGAATTCCTTCAAAAAAGAATCTGGTAATTTATGATCAAATTTCTTAGCGTATTCTATTTTGATATCCTTGTATAATTGGATGTCTTCGTAACGAACAAAGATTTTCTCCAACTCTTGGGTAATCTTAGTATGAAATTCTTCGGTCGTTTTTACCGTATCTTTTCCATACAGTTTATCAAAAAGCTCTACATTCAAATCAGCTGGCTCCACATGGAAAATCTCTTCTACTACAAAAGAAAAACTTTCTGAAATCTCCATGACTTGTGTCATTCCAATGTTTAGCATTTTAGCCAAATCCTCATCTCCTTTAGCGACTGCTTTTGGATTCAAAATGATGTCCTTTCCTTTCGTCAATCCCATCAACTTCTTTTTCAATTTTGAATCTTCTACAAACTCTATTGAAATCGTTGATTTATGAGAAATACCACCTTCTTTAATTTCACCTGCTTCATTGAGCTCCGTGAACACCCCATTCAGCATATCTTTTTCACCGGCTTTTTCGATGTTTGAGAATTTGCCATATTGTTTACGCACATCATCCGAATACTTTTCGATTAATTTTTCGTCCACTTTAATTTTGTGAGCCGTAAACTTATCTTTTTCCGATACTTCTACCGAAAGCTCTGGAGCAACGCCAATTCTATAGGTAAATGCGGCATCCTTCATGTTATTTACATCCAATACTAAAGACGGATCTGAAACAGGAATAGGCTGACCTAAAACGGGTATTTTATTTTCTTTAATATACCGATCAACTTGGGTCCCTAGAATTTGATTAATTTCTTGTCCAAGAAGTTGATTTCCATGCATTTTTCTAATCAGTCCCATTGGAACATGACCTTTTCTGAAGCCAGGCATATTTGCCTTTTTTTGGTGCATTTTCAATTTATTGGTCACTGTATTTGCGTAATCTAGCGCATCAATATTTACTGTTAAAACTCCAGTTAAATCTTCACTTATTTCGTGTGATACTTTCATCTTTATTCTTTTTTTCTTTTAATCAATCACATATCGAACTTACGTCCATACTTGGTATTAATTCTTTTAGCCTTCGTATCAAATTCCATTTGGTAACGAGACATTTCTTGTAAAAATTAAGGCAACAAAAGTAAGATTTTATCTGGTACCATTTTTCATATATCACTTCTAAAATTTGGGTAAAATCCATAAGAATGAAATGGTATACTGGCCTTTCTTTATTTTTGTACTGTCAACAAATAAAAAACGTTACTTTTTATAACTCATGGACGACATTAGAAAAATACTAGACCAAAAATTCCCTCAGTTTTTTGACTCTGAACTCAAGGACGATATTGCAGCTGTGGGCTCGATAAGAACCATCAACGAAGGATTTCATTTAATGGATGTGGGGCAATATGTAAAAAGCATCCCACTAATTGTGGCAGGAAAACTCAAGATATTTAGAGAAGACGAAGAGGCAAACGAATTGTTTTTGTATTACCTCCATAACAATGAGGCCTGTGCCATCTCTTTAGTGTGTACCCTTAACGACCGGGTGAGTCAGGTCCGAGCGGTAGCGATGGAAGAAACCACTATTATTTCCATTCCAATAGAGCATATGGACAAATTCATGATGACCTACCGTTCGTGGTATCAATTTGTGGTACGGACCTATGGAATGCGTTTGAATGAAATGTTACATACAATTGACAGCATTGCTTTTAAGAAAATGGATGAACGATTATTGGCCTATTTAGAAAAATTGGCAGAAGTAAATGGTTCAACAATCATCCATGATACCCACCAAAATATTGCCGTTGAATTAAACACCTCCCGGGAGGTGATTTCGCGTTTATTAAAACAAATGGAACGGAAGGGGTTCGTACAATTATCACGTAATCGTATTGAAGTTTTAACTTAGACCAAGCGTCATGCCATTACGGGTGAAGTTCTTTTAGAAACGCTTCTATTAAAGTGACATTCAAATCTGTGGATGTGAATATTTGCTTGTACTGCAATTGACGGATCACTTTTCCAGATTCAAAATATAAAAGATGTGGAAAAAGAAGCGTGTCCTCTTTTTCCACATCGATATCTTCCAATTGCGTAATAAACTTAATGTTTTCAGGGTTTGAATGTGTTAAATCACATACAAACTCCCTATCCGATCTTCTGCGTACTGAATTCATAGGAGCCACACACACAAACTCCAATCGGTCATTGGATTTCAAGGAACCAAAATAATCCGCTAACTCTGTAAAACATTTGGTACATGCAGGCTGTTTATACACCGCAACAAACCCCGTATACCCAGCCCATTCAAAATCTCTTAAACTTTGGCCAGTGACGGGCAAAGTGAAGGTTAAACAGCACACCCCAAAGATTAGTTTAGATAACAATTTTGTACACATACATTTTGTAATTTAATTCATGCTCAAAAAACCAATCGTTGTTCCTCGTCTTAAAATCTCCATAAGTCATTCCCTGAACGTTTTTGGGGATTTCAATCTTAACAACATATAATTTCCCATCTTCAACAAAGTACTTGGAACCATATTCTCCCAATTGAAATGAAGAACAATCTTCGCCAATTACTTCCTCTTGTTCCGGGTATTTATTGGACAAGCCGGATGAATTCAATTTCCAGTCCCCATCCTTAATCCAGATGTCATAAACCATCTTTAACCTAGTAGGTTCCGTCCCGGAGTTATCCGTTCTTTTCACTAAAATAGCTGTATCATTAATTAACTCGGTGGTCCAAACATTATCCGAAGTACCTTCAAGTTTTCGTAGTGCACCAAAAGAATTGCCCGGAGATCTCTTTTTATAGTTCTCTTTAATCGATTTATACAAAGAATCATTTATTCCTTCAAAATCAGAGTTTAGATATGAAAACGCTCCTATTTCTTCCAGTTCATTGTTGAATATTGTTACTTCATATTTCCCTGGATCACAAATAATATTCAGGTTTTCGGAAAAATTGATGTAAACTTTTGGTGTGGTATGAAGCATTATTGGATACGAAAAATCCATTAGCTTAAAGGATTTTCTATTCACTTCCAAGAAGGGTGTCTCATTAATATAAAAGGAACCCAACTTCAATTGATTTTTATTTGCAAATGCCATGCTAATATCATAAGATGATACCCAACTCGAATCCATATTCCAGATGTTATTAACGGCAGAATAAACTGAGATTTTATTGTTAGCACCTTTATCCGCTACATCAATTAGATAATTACCTGAGATAAATACTTCATGCCATACCCCTTTGACTTTTATGCCATCCGTAATTTTAGTTTCTACATTGTAAATAAAAATTTTCTTATCTCCTTTACTAAACCATACCAATAATGGCCAAGACATAGCGACCTTCCCTCTAATTACGGCATCCCCAAAATTAGCATTCAGGTTATACTCCTTTACATATTTAAAGTTAGAACTAATATTATCCTGACCAAGGGAGATGATTGACAAAAAGAGGAGGAAGCTCGTTCCGCCTCCAACAAATAGCTGTTTCCAATAATTCTTCATATTCTTAGACTTAATTTCCTACGTTTGGGTTTAGTTCCACATACAACCCTTTATTAGATAATAATTTTGAAATTTAATTCATCATCAAAAAAACAATCGGTATTTATTCTTTGACTATCAAACGTATCCCAAGAAGCAGCTGAAAGAAGAACAAGGCGAGCAGAATTAAAAAAGGGTTTCCAATCCAAAATGTTAAGATTTTCAGTTAAAAGTTCCATCGTATTCAAGAAAAAAAAGGGATCCCTGCAAATCTAGGTAAAGTAAAAAAACCAGGGTTACTTTAGGGGTGGTTTTACCCCAAAATAAAACCCCGATGAATCACTTCATCGGGGTTTTCTGTTAACACTATTTCCCTACCTACATTCTGGGTAATTCGTTATTTAAATGCGGGGCTCCTTTCATATTCAAAATACGTTCAATAGCCACTAGTTTGATATTAATCTGCTCTAATTCAGCAATCACACCATTCAATTCTGCTTTTGCAATGGAATAATCATCGCGTTGAATTTGGGTACTTTCATTTTGGTTAGAGTAACTACTCCAGGCAGCCAGTCCTACACGATCCATCGTACTTGGTTCAATTTCAAACTGGTGTTTACCTAAGGTTTTATCGCCATGCAATTGGATATCCATTTCTTGTAATTGCACTTCGATACTATGTAATACTTTCAACGCACTCATATCTCCATTGGTAGAAACACGAGCCGCACCTTTGGCTTCTTTCACTCTTTTTGCCACATCCTTGTAAAAGGAGTTGACCCCATTTGCGGAGCGATCTAAGGCGTTCAGGTCTCGTTGAAAAGTAATTAAACTCGCAGGATCCGTTCTCAGTGTATTTAAGTTCAATACCGTTAATTCAAATGCATGATTTTCTACCAAAACACGTACCTCATCATTGTTATTCAATACTAAACTCACCGTGTAGTTACCCGGAATAGCCAAATAAGCCGATCCAGTTTTACTTAAGGGAGATGCTGAATTGGAAACGTTAAACTGACTCCAAGTCCCATCCCATCTGGCGGTTTGCATTCCACTTTTTGCAGCTTTCGTGAATCTCTTTACTTCTTCACCCGAAGCATCTTTAATTACAAAAATAAAATACGGTGCTTCTTCTATATCTTCTTTACGTAATGCTTCTCGAGTGGGGTACACTATATCCTGTCCGTTTTTACGTGCCTCCACCTCATTTGATTGGCGTTGACCTTTTGAACTTTGAGGGACTTCCTTTACATAGAATGTAAATTGCGTTCCCATTTTAGGATTAGCAGCGGTGAAGAATGATGCGCCTTGAAATCCAGCACCTTCATAGCCGTATTTACTATCATAAATAAACGTCAACCCGGGACGGTTGTTTAAGAAAACAGCCTCTTTCTCCTTTACGTCTTTGTTCATTTGACGCAAAGCACTGTAGTCATCCAACACCCAAAATCCACGACCAAATGTAGCTAACACTAAATCATTTTGTTGTTCTTGAATATCAATATCACGAACGGCTACCGTGGGTAAACCTCCTTTTAAAGCGACCCAATTACTCCCGCCATCATTACTCACAAACACACCAAATTCGGTTCCGGAAAATAATAAATCAGGATCTTTAAAATCTTCAACGATACAATATACCGAACCTCTTTCGGGTAACCCTGTATTAATCATCACCCACGATTTACCTTTATTGGTGGATTTTAAGATATAGGGTTTGAAGTCGCCATTTTTGTGATTATTAAAAGCGGCATACACCACGTTTTCATCATGCATAGATGCTTTCACATCGTTTACATACGTACGAGAAGGAACATCCTTGATGCCATCTACTTTACGCCAATTTGCACCATCATCTTCCGATACTTGAATCAAACCGTCATCGGTACCCACATATAATAACCCTGCTTTTTGGGGCGATTCAGATAAGGACACAATATTTCCATAAATGGTTGTTGATCGGTTCTTCATGACGGCATCCACACTCGGAACACTCCCCATGATGGCCATGGTATTTCGATCCAATTGGCGAGTTAAATCGCCACTAATTGCTGTCCAAGAGTTTCCTCTATCGTCACTTTTAAATAACTTATTTGCCGCAAAATATAAACGAGTCGAACGGTGAGGACTAATCAATAAAGGAGCATCCCAATTCCAACGGTAAGCGGCTTCATCTTTACCTGGTTGGGGTTGGATTGGCACTTTTTGACCAGAGTTTTTATCGTATCTAACTAACCACCCGTATTGGGCTTGTGCATAAACAATATTTGGATTTTCGGGATCACTAGCCGATTCAAAACCATCTCCTTCATTGGTAACAAACCAATCGTAATTATCAATCCCAGATTTCTTACGGGTTGCAGAGGGACCCCCTAAACTAAAGTTATCTTGGGTACCGCCATACACATTATAGAACGGGGCATTATTATCGGTAACCACTTTATAAAATTGGGTAACCGGAAGATTTGGGAAATATTTCCAGTTTTTGGCATTATCATACGTTTCATATAATCCACCATCACTTCCCATAAAGTAATGATCTGTATTTACGGGATCAATCCACATGCAATGGTTATCCACGTGCTTTTTGGATTCACCTAATTTTTTAACGGTCTTTCCCCCATCATAAGTAACATGCGCCCAAGTATCCATCATGAATACTTTATCCACGTTATGCGGGTCGGCATACAACTCTTGGTAATAATTACCACTGGTTTTATACGCATTCATTTTACGCCAACTCTCCCCTCTATCGGTAGATCGGAAAAAACCACCTGCTTTATTTTCGGCCTCAATAACGGCATACAAAACATCTGGATTGGCAGGAGAAATGGTCATTCCAATTCTACCCATTTTCCCCGTGGGTAAACCTGATTTTATTTCTCTAAACGACTTTCCTCCATTGGTACTTTTATACAGTCCCGAACCGGGACCACCTCCCACATAGGTCCATACCTTACGCATACGCTGATGAGCCGTAGCATATACTACATCTGGATTTCTAGGATCCAAATGCACTTCATTAAAACCGGTGTATTGATCTACTTCCAGTATTTTATTCCAAGTCGCCCCACCATCCGTAGTTTTATATAAACCACGGTCGCCACCTTCACTCCATAAGGGACCGTAGGCAGCTACATAAACGATATCGGAGTTTCTTGGATCTACCTTAATCATTCCAATATGCTCGGAGTTTTCCAAGCCCATTTTATCCCAAGATTTACCGCCATCACGAGAGCGATATAAACCATCCCCGTAGGCCACAGATCGTTGGTTATTGTTTTCTCCTGTACCTACCCAAACGGTATGCGGGTTATTGGGATCAATAGTGACACATCCAATAGAATAAGAACCTTGTCCGTCAAAAATAGGAGAAAAGGTTCCTCCTGAGTTTTCCGTTTTCCAGACACCACCCGCAGCGGAAGCCACATAAAACTCCGATGGTTTTTCTGGATTAACCGCCATATCGATTAACCTTCCGGAGGTCAATGCCGGACCAATTTCCCGAAACTTAAATACCGATAAATCGTCTTTATCCAACTGGCCAAAAACCAATTGCGGAACAAATAAAATTGAACAAGCAATCTTATAGAAACTCTTTCTTTTCATACCTATTTTTTTGCGTAAGTGTCCAAAGGTAGGTTACACAAAACACACCTCCAAAAGAGATGGTACGAATGGTAAAGGATGGGTTAGTCGCGGATTAAATTAATTAATTCCTCTTTACTCATAAACTTTCCACGAGCCAAATTAGACAGTATTATTACTGCGATATCCTCTTCGGGAATCCGAATAAAATAAGATCGGTAACCTCGCCACCAACCTAAATGGTAAATAATTCGAGGGTAGTTTTCGCGTTTTTTCACAATACGCCATCCCAGTCCGTAACTACCGTTTCGATAATTAAAGACGGACCTAGGCTCATACATATTAAAGACCGTTGAATAATCTAAAACAGTACCTGATTGTAAACCCATGTGCAAATTCAACATATCGTTAGTCGTAGAATACACCCCCTTGTCGCCAGTAATTCCATTCAAGTAATAATCTGGAATATGCCATTTTCTATTTTCCGAACCAATAGCGAGGTTCGGAATGTCACGCATCCGCATATTACTATAAATCTGTGTATGTATCATTTGAATGGAATCAAAAATATTTTCTTGAACCCAACTTCCAAACTCTCGACCGGTAACATTTTCCACAATAGCGGCTAGTAGAAAGTAATTGGTATTGCAATAATTGAATTTTTGATTTACGGAATAATAAGGATCAGGATTCTTTACAATCAAACTATCTAATAGGTTATCGTTACACATGGGAATTCCCTGGTCCAGCCATAAAGAATCTGTAATGTACATATAGTTACTTAATCCCGAACGATGGCTCAGCAACATTTCCACTGTAATTCCTGGGTAGGGGAAATCTGGAATAATGTGATTAATCGTATCGGTTAGTGATAATTTTCCATTTTCCACCAGCTGCATTACCGCAATGGCTGTAATGGGTTTTGATCCTGAAGCTAATTGAAAAACGGAAGAATCATTTAAGGGTGTTTTTTTGAGGTAATTCGAATATCCATAACTTGACTTATAAAGTTTACCGGCTTTATACATGGCTACATTGCCATTAAAAACACCCGCAGAACGCTTTATTTTAAAGAATCGATCAATTTTCGAAATGGTTGCAGCGTCAAATTCTTTAAATTGATAGTCCAGGGTATCTTCCTTCACCACAGAGCGATCCCCTTGATTTTCTTCTGTACCACCCACACAGGAAGAAAACTGAATACTTCCAATTACTATTAAAACCCACCAAAATTTCATGGCTGCAAAAGTAAAATCATTAATTAGCCTACAAAATTTGGCGTTAAAATTCCTTACTGATTACCTTTACACCCTATTTTTAATAACAGAAATTGGCTTCAAAACTTTTTAAACGAGACGCACTAGGTAATCTAATTCTCTTTAAACGCATGTTATTCATGGGGTTTGGAGCAATTGCTAATGCTCGTTTTAGAAAATTATTTAATACCCAATTGCACGGAACTGAAATTATTAGACAGCTCCCATCCAAGAATGTTTTATTTGTTTCCAATCATCAGACCTATTTTGCGGATGTAACGATGATGCTGATCGCCATTTCGAGTGCTAAAAATGGATTTAAAGATCGAATTGGTCCTTTGTATCATTTGTTAAACGCCAATTTCAGAGTGTACTTTGTTGCGGCAAATGAAACCATGAAAAAAAGTATCTTAACCAAAGTCATGACAAAAGCAGGCGGAATTTTGGTACAACGGACATGGAAAAAAGAAGGCCGTTCCACCAGCTTAAAGGTAGATACCTCCGATTCCGATATGATAGGGAAAGCCCTAACGGATGGATGGGTAATTACTTTTCCTCAAGGGACCACTAGACCCTTTGTAAAAGGCAGAAAAGGAACAGCCCATATCATTAAGAAAAACAAACCCGTAGTTATCCCGGTTGTTATTGATGGATTTAGAAGGTCTTTCGACAAAAAAGGACTTCTAATTAAGAAAAAAGGGGGGACTATTAGCATGACTTTTAAACCTGCTTTGAATATCAACTACGATGATGACTTGGACACTATTTTGGCTCAAGTGATGTATTCCATTGAGCAAAGTGAGGAATTCTACCCTGAAAAGCTAAAGAATAAAATAGCCGAAAGAGTGGAAAAGAAAAAGCCTCAAGAATAAATCCTGAGGCTTCGCATTAACCCGAACCCCTAGATAATAACTTCGATTACCATCTAAGATAAATATATGCCACAAAAGTGGTTTTTTTAATTCTTTCGAATTGTCGGCTATCCTACACTTTCCATCATCTATTTTAAATTTGGGAAATAATCCGTTCCTAAAATTGCTTTTTGCGCATCCGTTAGGTGTTCCAGAATCCCACTTTTCTCAATGGGATATGCCGAAAAAGTTCCCATTCCTTTCGCAATAATTTTGGAGGAATCCACTAGCCGAATTTCACCTTCCGTAATAATTAATCGGTTTCCTTTCTGAAGAACTGTGCCTTCCCCAATTAACATATCCCCCAATCTGGCGGGTGCCAAATAATTTATTTTAAATTCCACGGTGGAAACCAATTTACCCTCATGACAGGAGCTTGAAAGGGCCGCAACCCCTAAAATGGCATCCATCATGGCTGACAACACCCCTCCATGAATTGCAATAGGAGTAGCCAAATGTTTGGCTTTAACAGGCATCATGTAACGAATATGACCAGGTGCCACTACCTCCAAATCCAATTCATTTAAAGTACCATACTGATTAATGCTGTTATACAATTTCAAAATATTATGCATGGCTCAAATATATTTAAATACAGGATGTTTAAATGCAATTGCATTTTTCTTTATAGGAACATTACCTATATCCGCTGTTTTTCTAAATTCGCACCATGAGTGGACCAAAACGCAGAAAAGACATTTACCATAGATTGGTACACCTTTCTAAATCTCAGAAACAAGAATTAACCGCATATATGAATACATTTATGCGAGAGGAAAGAATAGACAAACTCCATAGCGTGCTTGACAACCGCACCTCTCATTTTTGTGTGGCCATGGAAGATTTGTTTTACGAACGAAACTCGGGTGCAATTATTCGTACCGCTGATGGGTATGGGATTCAAAACATTCACGTAATAGAACCCAAAGATTCGTTCAAATCTAAGGTCACCAATATTATTTCCAAGGGGGCCGAAAAATGGGTCACCAAAACCCAACATGATGACATCAGGAACGGTGCAAAAATGTGTATTGACGAACTTAGAAAGCAGGGTTACCAAATTGTAGCAACAACGCCACACAAGGATGGACATACCATTCATGATTTTGATATTACAAAAAAATCTGCTTTCTTTTTAGGAGCTGAAAAAACAGGGATATCAGATATTGTGATGGAAGAAGCAGATGATTACATTGCCATGCCCATTTATGGCTTTACCGAAAGCTACAACGTTTCCGTAGCGAATGGAATTTTACTCCATGAATTGGTCAATCGATTACGAAATAGTGATGTGAACTGGCGATTATCTGAAGAGGAGCGAGAGGATTTATTTTTGGATTGGACGATGAAATCTATCAATAGCTCGAATATGATTGCGGATAAATTTATGGCAGAAAAAGGCTGGGATATTTAATAATAAAGGGGGCAATAGCCCCCTTTATTCCTTTATAAATTAATTCGTTTATCTTTTGGGTATTTTACCTCATAGGCAAACCTGAGGGTAATGGACTCACCCGCTGGAATACTCATTTTCCATTTTATTATTCCCGTTTCAGAATCGAATTCAGCTCCATTTAAATCGCCTAAGGTGACTATTATTTCATTCTTTTTTGATAC
This sequence comes from uncultured Flavobacteriales bacterium, assembly GCA_913062955.1. Classification (GTDB taxonomy): domain Bacteria; phylum Bacteroidota; class Bacteroidia; order Flavobacteriales_G; family Salibacteraceae; genus CAJXZP01. The sequence continues at coordinate 72,175 of CAJXZP010000008.1, forward strand.
CGGTATACGATCATAAATAACAATAGTAACCGCCTCTCTATTGGTGTTTTTAGCGACAATTTCGTACACGAAATTTTTCTTGATATTACTTCCTATCTTTTTATGGGTACATAAATCCTTAACTTTTTCTTGTGTCAATACCACCCCTTGATCTCTCCCTAAAGATATTTGCAAGGTATCCTCCGTAATATTTGAGTTGATATACGATTTCCCCACATAGGTATTATTGTAAAATAAGGTAGCGTTACCCGGCACCAAATCATAGGATCCCCAATCGGCAATGGAAGCCGTTAGGAACGATTCCGACTCTTTACTAGGAACGGAATAGTGATTGAACTCGGCAGGGATTTCAATACTTTTAATAAAGACTTGCTTTTTTGCCCGGTTACTAGGTACAGAATATTTCTGTGCAATTTTATAAGAGGTATTTAATGCATTTATCAATTCCTCCCCATGCGTATAACTAGCCGCACTTAATTTCTGGTAGGATCCATTTTTGTAAACGGTATTGCCTACAGGCATATCGGAGGAAGCTTCTTCTTCCCTACTGGCGCTTTCATAATAATACGCATCGGCTCTTGCTCCCTTGGCTCTCGCTTTTCCGAGCGACAAAAAATCCAGGTACCAAGGATGGATTTCTGGTTTTTGATTGTTGTAGGTCGGCCTAGAAGTAGATAGAATTAAATCTATCTTATTCCAGTCCACTCCGGTAGATTGGGTGACCATCGCATGGTAATCCACATCCAAGTTTTTCGCTCCCGAAGTGGCTTTAATATTGTATTTAGGATTCCAACCCGCTAAATGCGGTGAAATAAGAAAACTTTAAATTGGCGGTGGTACTTACTTTGGCATTGGTTTCTACAATAATCCGTCCCACTTGTTCGTATTTATACTGATTCATTCCGGCCAATGTTGCCTTCAGTCTACGCACTTCTTCGTTTACGAAAACACGCGCATTTTGATTATGTAATTTTTGCGTATTAATTTCCGCCAATTTTGATCTGTAAAACTTCGCCATGGCGGTCAATTTCTCTACCGACACACTTGAATTAGCACTTCCTATTTTCTGATTGGCCAGAATCATTTGTTTTTCCTGATCCAAGGCGCTGTTTTCTGCCTCTAATAAAAAACGTTGATTACTGTATTCCTTTAAGGAATCCTCGATCATTTCAATTCCCTTAGGTTTTGATTTTGCATAGGGATAAAACAATTCAAATTTCACAGATAGTATTTCAAAATTTCCTGTCCCCCCTACCTGTATGGTATTTGGGTCGATGGCATGGGTCAAATTATCTAAAATGACGACATGATTTCCGGCAGATAAAGGAACTTTAGCCGTTCGGTTAATCATGGCACCTATCGGATACACGGTCACCTCATTCAGTTTGCTATCTACTACCTTTTTCTCTGCTTTAACTTGGAAAGCCAATAAGACTACCCAAATCACTATTCCAAATTGTTTCATCATTTCCATTTTTAGTTGTTCGCCAATTTTCAAATAACGTGCCGAAAGTAAAATTGTTATATTTTCATCTGAACCATTTGCCCTTATGAATCCATTTTGTTTATCCCAAAATTAATCCAGTACCACACAAAAAATTTACCTTCGTGCAAATTTAAAGAATGTCAAAAAGACCACTCATATTAATCACCAATGATGATGGCGTTACCGCCAAGGGAATAACCAGTTTAATAGAAGTTGCAAAGAAATATGGTGACGTAATTGTTGTGGCTCCAGACAAGCCACAATCGGCTATGGGGCATGCTATTACCATCAATTCTATTCTACATGTAAAGGAAATCTCTAGCTATGAGAATGTAAAAATAATGAGTACATCAGGAACGCCTGTAGATTGTGTAAAATTGGCCGTGACTGAAATTCTTGATGTAAAACCAGACTTAGTGGTGAGTGGAATTAACCATGGTTCTAATGCATCTATCAACGTTATTTATTCCGGAACGATGTCGGCCGCTGTAGAAGCAGCATTAGAGGGTTTACCTGCTATTGGTTTTTCTTTAATGGATTATGCAAATGACGCTGATTTTGAGGCGGCAAAACATTTTGCAGATCTTATCATTCCTCATGTACTGGAAAATGGTATTCCTAAAGGAGTTTGTTTGAATGTAAACATCCCAAAACTTCCAATTTCTGAAATTAAAGGAATCAAAGTATGTCACCAAGCGAATGCCAATTGGGAAGAGAAGTTTGATAAACGTACCAATCCAAGTGGCCAAGTATATTATTGGTTAACGGGTGATTTTGTAAATTATGAAGTAGGCGAAGAAACGGATTTATGGGCATTAGACAATGGATATGTTTCCATTGTTCCTACGCAATTTGATATGACTGCACATTCTTCTATTAAAAATTTGAATAAACTATTTAGCCATGTTGGAAAAAGATAAAATTTGGGTAGGTGCCATTATTGGTATTCTATTACCCGTAGCCATTTACACCATTTTTATATTAGGAATGGAAATGGCCGATCGTTATGTAACCACTATGATCAGTGAAAAATTTCAATTAGTTTTAATTGCCGTGAATGCCATTGTGATGCGTCAATTTATGATTAAGCGTAATCAAGACAATATCGGTAAAGGGATATTGTTAGTCACCTTTTTAGGCTTGATCTTACACATGTTAAAATATTATACAGACGTACTTTGAAATATTTCGTAATAGCAGGAGAAGCTTCGGGCGATCTTCACGGTTCCAACCTTATCAAAGCAATAAAAAAGGAAGATCCAGAAGCGGAGTTTTTGGCTTGGGGAGGGGACCTTATGGAAGATGCGGGAGCGACCATATTAAAGCACTTTAAGGAATTAGCCTTTATGGGCTTTTTAGTGGTTTTGCAAAATCTCCGTACCATTTTGGGCAATGAGAAATTATGTAAATCACAAATTACGGAATTCAATCCCGATGCGGTAATTTTTATTGATTACCCTGGGTTCAATTTACGGATTGCCAAATGGGCTAAGCATAATAAATTCAAAACCCTTTATTACATTTCGCCAAAGGTGTGGGCATGGAAACAAAGTCGTGCGAAAACCATCAAGAAGTATATTGACAAATTATATGTCATATTTCCATTTGAAGTTCCATTTTACAAGGCGTATGATTACGATGTAGAATTTATTGGGCACCCCTTAATGGATGCCATTGCACAATTTCAAAATGCAAGCGAAAGTGTAGAAAGCTTCAGAACAGAGAATCAATTATCTGACCTTCCCATTATTTCGATTTTACCGGGAAGTAGAAACGATGAGATTAGTTATATGCTTCCTATCATGTTAGATACGGCAAAGAAATTTCCGGAATATCAATTTGTGATTGCCGGAGCTCCGTCTCAAAATATTGCGTTTTATCAGCAGGTAGCAAAAACCAAGGAAATAAAAATTGTTTTTGGAAAAACATATGAGCTATTAAACCATTCGGTTGCCGGTTTAATTACCTCGGGTACGGCAACCCTTGAGGCCGCTTTATTTAACGTCCCTCAAATTGTTTGTTATGCGGGCAACCAAATTTCATACATCGTTGCAAAACGTCTCATTAAAGTAAAGTACATTTCTTTGGTCAACCTAGTTTTGGATGCGGAAGTGGTTAAAGAATACATTCAAGGCGATTTAAACCTAACGAATACCACAGCAGAGATGAAACGTATTTTGTACAACGAAGACTACAAACAGAACATGCTCAATGAATATGAAGCCTTGCGAAGAGAGTTAGGAAATGCGGGAGCCTCCGAACGAACTGCAAAATTGATGTTAAAGTACTTGAAACCGGAGGCTACTCCGTTTCAATAATTATTTTTGATACCTATTAGGAATCACCCGTTTATGAATAAATCAATTCTTTTACTATTTGCCATTTGGGTATCCATTACAGGTATTGCCCAACAAAGAGATCATCTAGCTTTAGGTTTATTCTGGAATGAAAAACCAGAAACTATTATCGTTTCGGTACGATCGGGTGAGTACATTTTGATTGCAGATAATACCCTTGAAATCCCCTTCAAAACCAACGATATGTTTCATATCAGTACAGTGGCTGGAAAAGTAAGGGTTAAAAATTTATCGAAATCATTTGGTTCTTTTTCTAAGGTAGAAATTATTGAAGTCAACGATACCAGTAGTTTAAATATTAAATCCAGTAAACCCAAGATGGCTAACCGGGTGTATGAAGATAATTTCAGAATCTACTCTTCCGGTAATAAACTCAAAATATTAAATGATGCTAAACTATCGAATTACGTGGCGGGTGTAGTTCAATGGGAGTCTGGAAATGGAAATTCGTTAGAGTACTATAAAGTTCAAGCCATAATAACACGTACCTACGCATTAAAGAACATTAATAAATACGAAGGGCAAGGATTTAATTTATGCGATCGAGTGGATTCTCAGGTTTATAAAGGGAGGTCCAAAAACAAAGGCATCTTATTGGCGGTCAAACAAACCAAAGATTTGGTTTTAGTGGATAATCAAATGAATTTGATTTCGGCTGTTTTCCATTCCAATTCGGGAGGAAGCACTCGAAATTCGGAAGATGTTTGGACGAGGAAAATGCCTTATTTAAGAGCTATTAAGGACACTTTTAGTATGGATCAACCGCACTATGCATGGGAAAAAACCATTCCCACTGAAAAGTGGCTGGGCACTTTATCCTCTAGGTATCATGTGGATGTAAAGAATAGTAAGATTAGAAAATATGTAAATTCTTATTGTCCTTCCAAACGTCAAAATTTCATGTTTCCTAAAAACAATGTTCGATTAACTCGTGTACGCTCTACTTTTGGTTTACGGTCCACTGATTTTTGTGTTCAAGAAAAAGGGGGAAACGTCATTATAACAGGGGTAGGCTTCGGTCATGGTGTAGGCCTTTCCCAAGAAGGAGCAATGAAAATGACCCTTCAGGGATATTCATTTGAGGAGGTATTAATGTTCTACTACAAAAAAGTTCACTTGGTAAATATGAGCACGATGGACATGTTGGAGTAACGGGTGTTTCTACCTGTTTATCAATAACTTAACACCACTTACACCCCCGAATAAAATTCTATTTTATAAATTTAATCCATGAAATGGATTAATTACATTCCCCTTTTTAGATTGGTCATTCCATTTTGTCTTGGAATCATTTCATGTTTTTACTTTCCTTATCCCATTCAAGCTTCTCAATTAACCCTCTTAACCGCTTCTCTGGCCCTCTTGGTATTTTTACTTACCCACTATCGAAAACTTCACGTATCGTATAACCTTCGATGGGTTTTCGGTATTCTCTCCATTCTTATTTTTTTTGTTATTGGCTATCTATATGCTAACGCTCGTTTTGAAAAATTTGAACCGGATCATTATTTACAAACTAAAACGGGTCCATTTCCTATTCAGAGTTACGAGGCCACGCTGGTTACAGAACCGGAGATAAAGCCCAATTCCATAAAGGTGGTTTTGGAAATTAACAAATACCGAAGCCACAATACCTGGACAGAATGTTCGGGAAAAGTATTGGTCTATTTTAAAAAAGAAACCCAATCCGAATTAAAATATGGCGATCAAATATTGTTTTCAAAAATGCCAATGGAAATCTCACCTCCCACCAATTTTGATGAATTTGATTACAAAAGGTATCTATCCCATCATTACATTTATGAACGAATCTATTTGTCATCCACTCAATTTAAAGTTATTGGGTTCCGTCCACCCTATTACCTTAAAAATAAAGCGATCAATTGGCGAAATTGGTTGGTCCATAGATACCTAGAATTTGGTATTAACGGAGAAGAATTAGCCATTATCTCGGCCCTTACTTTAGGCAAAAAAGAATCCCTGACTTCCGAATTAAAATCAGCGTATGCAACAGCTGGAGCCATGCATGTATTGGCCGTTTCGGGACTTCATGTGGGTATCGTATACTTGGTTTTACGTTTTCTATTCGGATGGATGGACCGATTTAAATATGGAAAAACTATAAAAGCCATACTGTTAATTATTTCCGTATGGTTTTATGCCATAATTACCGGTTTAAGTCCTTCCGTTATTCGAGCAGCTACCATGTTTAGTTTTATGATTTTCGCCCTATCCTTCAAAAGGAAAAGCAATATCTACAACACCCTTGCACTCTCTGGAATTGCCATACTATTATACGAACCATTTATGTTACTGGAGGTGGGATTTCAACTGTCCTATTTGGCCGTAATTGGAATTATATATTTACATTCTCACCTCTACAAACTTCTTTATTTCCAAACTTGGATTCTGGATAAGGCATGGGAAATTACTTGTGTTTCTTTATCCGCTCAATTAGTAACGGCCCCCCTAGGGATTTTATACTTTCATCAGTTCCCTAACTACTTTTTATTTTCAAACCTGTTGGTGATACCCGCTGCATTTTTTATCATTTTTCTAGCTATTGGCTTTCAGGCATTAGCGTTTATCCCCATTTTGGGAAAAGTTATTTCGTGGGCCTTATTAAATACGGTTTGGATCCTTAATTATTTGGTTAGACAATTAGAAGTCCTACCCTATGCTTTGATATCTGGTTTAGACATCTCCCTATTTGAAACATGGCTCATGTATTTATTAGTCCTGGCTTTAACTATTTGGCTTACCTTATTCAAAAACAGATTTTTGATCTATTCCCTGGGCATTATTCTTCTTTTGGTTACCAGTCAAACCCTAGAGAAGTATACACAGATGAACCAACGAGAAATCACATTTTTCAGTACGGGAAAAGACCCTTTAATTCAATTAAACTTGGGAATACAACAACATCTTTTTGGAGATGTAGAACTACTTTCAAACAAGGACCGTATGCAGTTTTACGTACAGCATCACGACTGGAAAAGAGGGGTTAATATGGATGGGAATAAACTCAATAACCAACAAAAAAAATATCGAAACTGGCTATGGTTTGGGAAAACGAAAATTCTACTCCTTACCAAAGAAAATTCCTTGTTACCCTATATTGGGAATAACCTTAATCACGATATTCTGTTTATAGACACCTACAAATTGCCCAAACAAGAGAAATTGGTATCCTTGGTAAAAGACAAAATCGTCATCATCGGATCAAACGCCTCTAGAAAGGTAAAGCAATGCACCCAGCAAATTTGTGATTCATTAGACACGCCTTATTATTCCATTAAGGAAAATGGGGCCATTAAAATTACCCTGAGTAAAAATTTAGAGCCTATGGTAATTACCCACCAAAAACCTCGTTAAAGGAGAATGCTTGGTCTAAACGAACTCCTTTCTCGGTATTCTTCAAGGTACATAATTCATTGGCATGATCATGTTCAAAAAAGATAAGGAAATCATTATCAGCAACACTTTTCAAAAAGGCACCTTTTTCGTCCAATGTAATTAACGGTCGTGTGTCGTATCCCATCACAAAAGGCAGTGGAATATGACCAATAGAAGGAAGCAAATCAGCTGCAAAAACGATGGTCTTGCCTTGGTATTGAATATGAGGAATCATTTGTGCATCGGTATGCCCATCTGCAAATAATATATCAAAACCCAATTCGGAGTTTTTCAAAAAACCGCTATCCGGACGGTTAATAAAGTTTAATTGACCACTTTCTTGAATGGGCAGAATATTCTCTTTAAGAAAAGAAGCCTTTTCACGTGCATTGGGTTCTGTAGCCCATTTCCAATGGCGGTCATTACTCCAAAATTTCGCATTTTTAAAGGCCGGTATCAACAATGTTCTATCCTTGTTCCATTCAATACTCCCCCCACAATGATCGAAGTGTAAATGGGTTAAAAACACATCGGTAATATCGTCTTTATGGTACCCTAATTTTGCCAAGTTACCGTCTAAAGAATCATCTCCATTGAGGTAATAATGGCCAAAAAATTTATCACTTTGTTTATCACCCAATCCATTATCAATCAGAATTAAACGCTCCCCATCTTCAATTAACATGGAACGCATGGCCCAATTACACAGATTTTTTTCATCTGCTGGATTGGTTCGTTCCCATAAGGATTTTGGAACAACGCCAAACATAGCCCCCCCATCCAATTTAAAATTCCCGGTATTTAAAGGATAAATTTTCATAATCTACTTCATTAATTTAAACGGAACTCACCCTTTTCAGCCAAATGATACACCTTACCCAGGTAGGTTAAAAATTCGGTAAAGGTTTTTACGGCCTCCAAAGTTTCAGGAAATACTTCCTGCTTTTTCATCTTTAAGGTCATCACCCCGTAAATACCATTTAGCGCTAACTCAATGGGATTCAAAGTAGACCCAGATGATTTTTGTGAAATTTCCACTAAATAGGAATTTGCAGCATCATATTTAGACTTGTACTTATCGTTACTAGCATCGGAGATTAAACGACCATGTAAATAGGATAATTCACCAATAATATCAATCACTTCTTTCAAATGACCTCGATCCTCCACATTATCCTTTTCCATACTGGAAACCAAATCCTTATACCAATCCAACAATTCCTTTTGTTGCTCCTTTTCCAAACCAGAAGGCTCCAAAATGGCTGACTTTATGAGACCCAAATTTAACTGGCAAGATCTGATAACATCTTCCGTATGGAACATATATAATACATACTCAATGATGTTTTCCGACCGTTTTTTATCTGCTTCTAACATTTATTCTCCTGTTTGTTCTGTTACGTTTTGAGCTGCATATTCTGCATTAAGCCCTGTCAATACATCTTGGGTAATATCCAATTCTTTATCGGCCCATCTAATAATTCCCAAATCGGAATTACTAAGAACCATTTCATAGGGTTTATCAATACAATACCTTTCCAAAAATTCATTAATGGCATTATGGATATCTCGATTATAACCCTGCTCAATTTCCATCAGTTTACGGGTATACTCTTCTTGCTTAATTTGTAAATTTTCTTGAGCTCGGATTAGTTTACTCTGTCTGTTTTGCCCCTCAAATTGGGATAAAGAGGGTGCATCACTTTGAAGCTTCTCCATATCGGTACGTAACTTAGATTCCATTTGACGTAAAGTTCCTTCAAACTTCATGGTCTTTTCCCCCAGTAGATTTCTTAGAAATAAAGCATATTCATACTGGCTTAAAATTGAATCTGAATTTACCATGGCGATCACCCGTAATTTCCCCGTATTTTTTTCAACATTTGGAGAACTTACCTCCGTAGCTGGTTTTGAAGAAACCTCTTCAGTAGATGGCGTTTGACACGAAATTATTCCTGCGCCAAAGAAACAAATTGCCATGGCTTTTGATACATTCTTCATTTATTCAGTTTTAAGCATCCAAAGGACACATTATTCAACGGCAACAAATGTAAATGAACAGGCTATAAAATGGATTTATTATAACATTTTTTTGAGGTAAAGTGATCAATTTAGAAAATAGATTCTTAAAAGGTTTCTTTCAAAACTCTAAAAAAGAAGGGATCATTGGTTGTGGAAGAGGATTGATTAACAGGATAACCTAAGCCAATAATGTAGGGATTCCCCTTATGGTCATTTATCACTTCTAGTTTTATCAAGTGATTGGTAATATCATTTACCAACACATACCGTTCGGTTTCCGTAAATAAATGGGCTTCGGTTTTGGACTCTTTGGCCGCTTCAATTACCCTATAATTATTTTTGCGATACAATTCCTTCAAATAATCAAAAAGGTAATAGAACTCATCTGTATGCAAGTTTTTAGGCTTTTTAAAGGTAAATTCATTTTTACTATAATCAAATTGAAAGTACGCTTTTGGATCCTCCGATAGAATTAATTTTTTAATGAATGAGCTACATTTAACCAATCCATCCCCATATAACCACTGTGCAAACTTTACCTGTTCACTCGCATTTCTTTCTAATTTCAATTTCAGTACGGAAACGGGAACATCAACTGGTTTCTCCCTTTTACCTGAGAAAATGGTATCCAAAACAAATTCTAGTTTTTTCGTAATCATTAACGAGTGGTTTGTCACAAATTAATACCCTTTCCACCAAATAATAACTTCAATCTATTTCACCAAAAACCCAATTTCATGTCAAAAAAAAAGCCTGAGTATAATACCCAGGCTAACTAAAGTAAATTTATAAAATCATTTAGAAGGAAATGAATGTACCTCCGAACTCTTGCATTACTCCATTTGGATCTGTTGTTGTTACTCTCCAAATAAATAAATCTCCTGAAGCAGGGAATTTCCCATTCACCTTCCCATCAAACTTTTGATTGGGATCTTTTGTTTCAAAAACGAGTTTACTGTTCTTATCTAGAACCTGTAACTTAAACTCAAAGTATCCCGTACTTAATACCTTCGGAAACCAATAGTCATTCCTCCCATCTCCGTTGGGAGTAAAGGAATTAGTTGCCAGTAAATTAAATTCCTTTTCAATTACAACACGGTTATAATTGACACTCAAACAACCCTGTTTACTATATACTCTTAGGCTAATTGGATATTCTCCTTCTTTGGTATAGGTGTGTGAGATTTGTTCTCCTTTTAATTGGGTGCCATCCCCAAGGTTCCAGGAGTAAGAAGCCTCACCTTCAACCTCTAAAGAAAACTTTTGAACCGGAATCATCCCTTCTTCGTATTCCTCTTTAATCGTAAATATAGCATTTGGTTTTGGTTTAATATGGATAGAAACCGCTTCTGTAAAACGCTCATAATTCACTAAATAAGCTTTGATTTGAAAAGTTCCACCGTATAAAAAAATGTGATTTAATTCCTTTCCATTAAATACGGTTCCATCACTTAATTGCCATACTACATTTTCGATAGTCGGGTCACTTAATGAGGCCGTTACTGGAAGTCCTGCACAAATAGATGTACTAGATATTTTTACGTTCGGTAGTTCCAATTCATCCATGAAAATTTCCGCATCGACTAGCACCGGTTGTTCTTCCCGCTCTTCATTTGGGTTAATTTCCGTCACAGATATAGGTTCTTCTACCTTTTCCATGGGCGTATTAATGGGGGCTTTCTTTTCTAGTTCCTGAACAGAAGCAGGTTTAGGAGTTTCCTTCTTTATAGCAGTCGATTTTCTTTCTTCTTCCAAAGTCTCGATTGCCACCAAAATTTCATCCTCCATCGTTACTGGGACGTCTTCAATAACTTCCACAGTTTCACTAACTAACTCTTGGGTCCCGATTACGTTTTCTTCTTTGTTTAAAGAAAAATACACAGCAGTACCCACAAGAATCACAGCAATAGCTGCCATACCCAAGTTCCTCAAACCATTTGGTTTAGGACTATCTAGGTGTTTTTCTAATTGAGTCCATTGATTGGCATCGTAAGGAACCGTATGCTCCTCCGCTGCTTTTTTCAATTGTTCCTCAAATGGATTTAATTTATTTGACATACTTAATATTCTTTAAGCTTTACTAAGTTCCTTAATAAGTTTCTTTTCGCTTTAGATAAATTGGACTTTGAAGTTCCTACACTAATTCCAAGAATCTCTGCTATTTCATTATGCGAGTAATCTTCTATTACATACATATTAAACACCAATCTATAAGCTGGAGACAGGTTTTGAATTTCTGTCATTACTCGTTCAGTTTCATTTAACAATGTGGTATTCCAGATTGCTTCTTCGTTTTCTTGTTGTGCTAACCAATCATATTCGGAGGCATCAATTGAAACAAATATTTTTTTATTCTGACGAATATGATCAATAGCGGAGTTCGACATAATTCGTCTCACCCATCCCTCAAAAGAACCATCCCCATGGTATTTCCCAATATTCTTAAAAACTTTAATAAAGCCCAGCTGAACCACATCTTGTGCCTCATCATTATCCGAAATATATCTCCGGCAAACACTGGTCATCTTTCCAAAGAATCTTTGAAAAATCCAATTTTGTGCTCTTCTATCTCCTTTTTTACAAAGAGTAATATACTCTTTTAAATCCTCAGATTTGTTCTTCATTAACGTCTTACTCGTATATTAAACGTAGTTATTTTTGATGGTTGCTTTTGTGGCTCAGTAAAAACGGCCAATTTATTCACAAAAATATTAATTTCATCCCATTCTCCATTTTACAACCCTTGGCGTATTTCCAAATCCCCCCCTAAAATCGTCCAAACATATTCTTAATATTTCACGAACATAATTCATTAATAACTTCTAAAACTAAATTATCATTAATAAACTTACTGTTGAATTTAGTGGGATTGATGGTGGGTACTTGACGGATGTGGAGGTACCATGCTTATCGAAAACGGTAGTTTCAAGCCTGCAATTTCAGGCATTAACTACCTATGGTTTCACAGGTTATCGGGCTTAACATTTTGCTGAAGTCCATGCCCTTGGCCTATTTCTGGAGAGAACTATTAATGGTCTGTTTTTAGTGACACGTGTTGGTAGTTTTAAATTCAATTAATACGGAGAACATGGGGCACCTAACGATCGCATGAAATCGCCCATGACGAACCAAAGGGTTAGGACCTTTCATGTTATACTTTGTAAGATTAGCTGTTCCCCTAAAATGCCTCCTTCTACTTTTGGAGAAATCGCAGTTGTACTATCCCAAACCCATATTCATCAAATTAGTTGTGTACTTTCCATTAAACCTGCTTTAACTATTCTAGGTAGCCACTAAAAGTGATACCCTAACAGCGGATTCCGTATACAAGATAAGGTTACCAAAATAGGTGTAATCCCAAACCCACAAAAACCATATCTCAAGGATAATTTTGCTATTCTCCTCTTTTTTTGTACCCTGATTTTGAGTTAAAACAGTACTTTTGCAGCCTAAAAACAAAACAGATGGAACTTACTTCTTTAACAGCTATTACACCCATTGATGGAAGATATCAATCGAAAACTGCGAGTCTTTCAAAGTACTTTTCAGAATGGGCTTTATTTAAATACAGAACCCAAGTTGAAATTGAATATTTCATTGCATTATGCGAAATTCCATTACCCCAATTAGCCGATTTTGATACGGCTAATTTTGATAAGTTAAGAGCCATCTATCAAAATTTTCAACCTTCGCATGCACAAGCCATGAAAGACATCGAGAAAGTAACCAACCATGATGTTAAAGCGGTAGAGTATTTTTTAAAAGAAAGATTTGACGAATTAGGGTTCCAAAAATGGAAAGAATTTATTCATTTTGGTTTGACTTCTCAAGACATTAATAACACGGCTATTCCGTTATCTTTAAAAGAATCTGTATTGGAGGTTATCGTTCCTGAAATCACTAATGTAAAGGACACATTAATGGGCTTAGCGAACGATTGGTCACACATCCCTATGTTGGCTAGAACTCATGGTCAACCGGCATCTCCTACTCGTTTAGGTAAAGAAATGGAAGTTTTTGTTGTTCGTATCGAGGAGCAACTCGAAATTTTAAATACCGTTAAATGGGCGGCTAAATTTGGGGGTGCAACTGGAAATTTCAATGCACATCATGTGGCCTATAAGAACCTTGATTGGAAACAATTTGGAGATTCATTTTTAGATTCTCATCTAGGATTATATCGTTCTCACCCAACTACTCAGATTGAACATTACGATCATATGGCACATCTTTTCGATACGATGAAAAGAATCAATACTATATTAATCGATTTCAGTAGAGATATTTGGACTTATGTATCGATGGAATACTTCAAACAAAAAATTAAAGCGGGTGAAGTAGGATCTTCTGCCATGCCACATAAAGTAAATCCAATTGATTTTGAAAATGCAGAGGGTAACTTAGGAATTGCGAATGCAGTTCTGGAACACTTATCTGCTAAACTACCTATTTCGAGACTTCAGAGAGATTTAACAGATTCTACCGTTCTTAGAAATGTAGGGGTTCCATTTGGACATGCCATGATTGCTTTAAGTTCATTATCCAAAGGATTAAGTAAATTACTATTGAACGAAGCAAAAATTGCGCAAGATTTAGAAAATAACTGGGCAGTGGTTGCGGAAGCTATTCAAACTGTTTTGAGAAGAGAAGGCGTTGCTAACCCATACGAAATGTTGAAAGGCTTAACCCGTACCAACAAAAAAATTGATGGTGAGGTCATGAAGGAGTTTATTGATTCATTGGAAATCAGTAATGAACTAAAAGCAGAGTTAGCTGAAATCACACCTTCCAATTATACCGGAATTTAAAAGAATGAAAACGATCAAAAAACTATCCTTATTTCTGTTGGCAACCCTAGTCTGGGGTTGCCAAGGAAATAATAAAGTACCTACTCCTGAAACATGCACCTATTTTCATACGGGTACATTCAAATATGTGGGTAGTGAAGATATCCGAATTGAACGAACTTCGGATCGTCAAATAGAATATAATTTAAATGGGGAAGGTGGTTATATATACACCGATTACTATTCAGTAGTTTGGGTAAATGAATGTGAGTATTATTTAACCCTAGATTCCACAGATCACCATACCGATTTAGAGTTTACCACCAGCGATACGATGTGGACAAAAATAACCAGTATAACTCGTACGGGATATTCGTTTATTGCGGTAAAAGGAAATGAAACATTTGAAGGCCAATTGAAAAAAACGAATTCCTAATTTTTCTCTAAACTGCGTATATGTAACAATTGAATGATTCCATCCGACAATCCAATTTTGGGTACATGTAGAATACTTATATCTGCCCACTTCATAACCGAGTAATATACCTTAGCAGCGGGCACGATTACATCTGCACGGTCTTGACTCAACTTAAAATAGCTCACCCTTTCATCAAAACTCATCTCTTCTAACGTTTCTTTAATTTCCTTGAATTCATGGTACAAAATAGGTTTTGGATATTCCATATTTAAAATTTTATAAATTTTATTTACAGACCCACCAGAACCAATCATTTCCACATGTTCTAAATCTTTGGTTTCCTCTTCTACCCAATTTCTCATAGAATTCCAAAGCTCCTCGGTAACCATATTATTTAACATCCGTACGGCACCAATTTTAAAAGATTTGGAAGCGACTATGTTCTGTCCAGAGAGAATTGTTATTTCCGTGCTTCCTCCTCCTACATCAACGTAAACATAGTTAGCATCACGATAATTTGGATTTTTAAAATGGGCTTTAAAAATAATATCCGCCTCCATCTTCCCGTCAATAATTTGAATATCTAATCCGGTTTCATTTTTTATTTGACAGACCACAGCAGCCCCATTTTCGGCCTCTCGCATAGCCGAAGTAGCCACCGCCATATAATCGTCCACTTCGTATATATCCATAATGGATTTAAAGGCTTTCATACCCTCCCTAAACTTGGATAAGTTCTCTGGATGGATCCTTTTTTTTGTAAATGCTTCTTGGCCCAATCTTATTGGTAAACGAATGAGGGAAACCTTATTAAAACCAACATTTTCACCGTCAACAACCACCATGGAAATTAACAATCGTATCGCATTAGAACCAATATCTATAGCTCCAAACTTTTTAACCTTTAACATACCGAAATTACGTTTTTTTCAAAAAACTATTATTCTAATTCTTTCTCGTTTGATTTCACTTTTTCTCGACCAATAGGAATATCTACTTTAAGATAAAAAACGCGATTCCTATTCTTTAGCGTACCAGATTTAGAAATATCCACCAAACCGTAATAATATTTAGCCCCAATATTAATTCCTGTTCCTTTTGCTAATTTATACCCAAATCCCCCAACTAAGCCTGCATCAATTCTATTAAAAGAGTCCCGATTTCCAACGGAGGTATTTAAGATCACATTATCATATTCATACGTATAATTTAAGTTCGCATTAATTAAAAGAGCCACTTGCGGACCGGCTTCAATAAAAACATGATTCTTAAACTTATATTTTAGCATTAAGGGTACATTAAAGTAACCCAAACCCTGACTATAAATGCCTGCTGAATCAATGAAATTATCTAATTCTGGATAAAGCGCATACACATCATTTTCACTTAAAGCACTGGCACCTTGACTAGATTTCACCAATACTCCTGTATTAAACCATAATTGATTTTTCAACCGAATATCAAAATAAAAACCCAGATGAATGTTGGTGGCATATTGTTTGGATTCCATCCCACTAATTTGAGAAAAATTGACCCCACCATCCAGGCCAAATTCCAGCCCATCTGAATTAAGTTTATCTCCTAAAATAATAGAAATAAGAATTTGGGATTGCGAAAAATGAGCGATCCCTAGAAACACAACGAATAAGAGTATTTTTTTTACCATAAAAAAGGATTTAATTGAAACAAATCTAACCTTTTCCAGGTAATGTTAATTCCCATTATTTAGGTTTGTATTGGAAAAGTAATATATATATATATGAACATAATTTCAGTAGTTCCCTCTTTAACGGAGTTATTATTTGATTTGGACTTGGAAAATGAAATTATTGGGATTACCCGATTTTGCATTCACCCCAGAAACAAGGTGAAATCCTTTACAAAAGTAGGGGGTACCAAAACCCTAAAACTAGATCGAATTGACGCATTAGCCCCAGATATCATTATTGCGAATAAAGAAGAGAACTGCCAATCGGATATTGAGTACCTTCAAAAAAAGCACCATGTGTTACTTACGGATATTTATACTTTAAGTGAGGCCTTGACTAGTATCATGGACATAGGTAATGCCACCAATAGAGCCGAACAAGCGGAACTACTGGTTCACAACATTTCCAAACAATTTGACACCATTACCCCAATTAAAAAAAACGAAAAAAAAGTCGCCTATTTGATTTGGGATAACCCGGTTATGACAGCCGGTCACCACACTTTCATTCATGACATTCTCCATAAACTGGGTTTTGAGAACGTGCATACCGATATTAAAACCAGATACCCACAAATAACGGATCCAGAATTACAGAAAATGCAACCTGATTTCCTATTTCTATCTTCTGAACCTTACCCGTTTAGAGAAAAACATCTAAAGGATTTCCATTCTCGGTTTCCATCCACAAGAATAATCTTGGTGGATGGTGAAATGTTTTCGTGGTACGGCTCTCGGTTGTTATTGGCTCCAAAATACTTTAACCAACTTATTAAAGAGTTAAACTAGAGTTTATCATTTATAGAATTCAATCCGTAGATTTGTTCCATGCCTAAATCGCCAATATTTTTGTTCATTCTTTTTCTTTTGGTCCACGTATCCAACCTGGCTCAGGAACCAAAAGTGGGTTTAGTGTTAAGTGGTGGTGGGGCAGATGCTTTGGCACACATTGGTGTTATTAAAGCGCTGG
Source organism: uncultured Flavobacteriales bacterium (assembly GCA_913062955.1). Lineage (GTDB taxonomy): Bacteria > Bacteroidota > Bacteroidia > Flavobacteriales_G > Salibacteraceae > CAJXZP01. The sequence goes on from CAJXZP010000008.1 coordinate 89,319, forward strand.
AAGAAAATAATATTAAAATATCCTACATTACGGGAACTTCTATGGGAGCATTAGTAGGCGCTTTATACGCCAGTGGCATCCCTATCGAACAAATTGAAGCTGTTTTTACATCCAAGGAATTTTTGAGAACAAGTCAAGGTAATATTCCCAGAAAATTCAATTATTTTTTCCCAAAGCCCCAATCAGATCCCACATTAATATCTCTTCGTTTTAAAAAAACAACCAGTGGTTACTCTCTTCTTTTTCCTAGCCAAGTCATTTCATCGGAGGCGTTTGACTTTGATGCGGTTAAATACCTAGCCCAAGCAGAAATGTTAGCTGGTTATAACTTTGACAGCCTAATGATTCCTTTTCGTTGTGTGGCTGCCGATGTGATAACCAAGGAATTAGTCACTTTTAGAAATGGAAGTCTGACAGAAGCCCTTAGAGCCTCCATGTCCTATCCCTTCTTTATTAAACCCATTAAAATAAACGGACATTTGATGTACGATGGGGGCATTTACAATAATTTTCCAGTAGACGTCATGTGTACCGATTTCAGACCCGATTTTGTGATTGGAAGCAACGTATCTGTAAATATCGATGAGCCTTCAGAAGATGATTTACTAGGCCAATTGCAAAACATATTAGTTCGCTCCACTGATTATTCCATTTACTGTGCTCCAGGAGAGCTAATTGAACCGGTAATTAACAAGGGTGTCTTTGCCTTTGAATACGCCCAAGAAGCCATAGATTCAGGTTATGTAGCCGCTAACAGACACATGGATCATATTCTACATCATATTGGTCATTTTCCTTCAAATAAAGAGGTCACAGAGTTAAAGTTCAAAAAAAACGCACCACCTATTGAAATTGGAGATGTCATTTTTAAAGGAATCAACCAAAAACAGGCTAGATATTCTAATTCGGTCATTCGAAGAAAACGAAAAAAAGACAGCGTTTTGACCCTAGAGAAATTTGAACGGAATTATTACCGACTTTTTCAAGAACTATATATAGAAGATGTGCGTACAAAACTACATTTCAATCCCACTACAAATAAATACGATGCGGTAGTAGATGTAAACCCCATTAAATCTTGGACATTAGATATTGGCGGTAATATAGCTTCCCGCCCCATATCCGTTGGGTATGCGAGTCTATCCTATAACAACCTATCTACGATAGGTTTAAAAACGAATTTTAATACCCACTATGGCAAATTATACCAAGCCCTAAACGCCAGTGTACGCATTGATATCCCATCCAAATTACCTATTTATTTTAAACCGAAATTTGTCATCCATAAATGGAACTGGTTCGAATCGCGTCAATCCAATTTATTTGTGACAGAGAAGCCAATTTATATTATTGAAGGGGAAATGTACACGGGTATAGAAGCGGGTACAGGTATTGGAAACAATCTTCGATTGTCCGGTGAATTAGCCTATTTACAAATGGAATCAGATTATTATCAAACGAAAACTTTTTTGCCAGCAGACACCACTGATAAAACTCTTTTCAAATCCCTAAATACAAAATTTACCATTGAATCGAATGACCTCAATAAAATTCAATATCCGTATGAAGGCAAACATGTTTTAGGACAGATAACTTATACGACTGGAAATGAATTTTACTCCCCCGGAAGTACTTCCATTCAAGAAGAACGTTCCAGAATAGAACACTCATTTTTTCAATTCAGAGTCGATTATCAGCAATACTTAAGACTGAAGGAAAAACTACGATTTGGGTTTCAATTATCAGGAACTTACTCCAATATGACCGCATTTAACAATTACACCTCAACGGTCATTCAAGCACCATCCTTTAAACCCACCCCCGATAGTAAAACTTTATTTTTAGAAAGTTTTCATGCGGATAAATATATCGCTGTGGGATCCCAACTGGTATTTCTACCTACCAAGAATTTCCAATTCAGAGCGGAGGGATATATTTTTCAACCCTATCAAGCATTTATTAGAGGGGAGGATGGATCGGCAACCTACGGGACACCATGGGCAGATCGGTTTGCCATAATATCGGGTGTTATTTCATATACTACCCCGGTAGGGCCATTAAGTATCTCCGCTAACTATTATTATAACAATCCAGATATAAGCCCCGAAGAAGAAGCACCACTAACGGTACTTCTCAACTTTGGTTTTATAATATTCAATAAGTCAGCATATCACTAAGCTTGAGTAGTTGGGCCTCCAAAATTCATTGGAATGGCACCACCTTGAGGTTCACCTTCTTTAATGGCACCATGAATCTGTTCAAATTTCTGAACATTATCACTTAAGGCATTTAACAAACGTTTCGCATGCTGTGGAGTCAAAATAATACGAGATTTAACTTTGGCTTTTGGTGCCCCAGGCATAATTTGTACAAAGTCAACAATAAACTCTGAACTTGAATGGGTCAGGATAGCTAGGTTGGAATATGTTCCTTCCGCCATTTCCTCTGATAATTCTATATTTAACTGTCCTGGTTTGTTTTCTGGGTTTTCCATGTTTCAAAAAATTAGTTACAAAAAAACCCTCCATCAAAATGACGAAGGGCTTCTCTATGTGTTATTTAATATTATAAGTCAATTATGTCCGGATTACTTTCGGTATCCATTAATTGATT